>NZ_JBLSDF010000046.1:0-12327 GCF_052315355.1 Cuniculiplasma thermophilum | reverse complement strand
TTCTTCACAGAATTGAGGGAAACATTCTCAACCTTCCAGGGTGATTTAAGTTCTAGCAATGTTGAATAGAGCTGGCATTCGTCCATTAAATAATATATCAAAGCATTAGATAAAATTACCCACATGAAAGTGGGAAGAACCTTTTTAATTTTTTTCTTTATTTTGTACAATGCCTGTTGCGATATTCCCTTATCCTTAACGACTCTGGGCTTTAACAATAAAACTAACTAAGAAATAAAAAAAAGGAAAACTAATTCTTGGAAAATGTTTCATTTACTAGATTGAAAATCTTCTTAGGATGATCACACCAGTATTTTTTGTATTTATCGGACAATTTATTCTTATCGTCTGTATAAAGGAAAAGATAAACAAATATATTTAACCCATTCCACTTGAAACTTTTTACTTTATCATTTTCTTCAAAGATCTTTGAATATCCGTCAACTTTGAATTCATAATCCGTGAACGCTGTGCTCTTTGGATCTACAAATATAATGTAATAATTATTACCTTTGCGAATCCAAAATATGAAGTCCGGGTAGAATTTTTCCTGTTTATTGTTCTTTTTATTATAGTAGGGAATGTAAACTTTATCGGTTGTCTGATCTATCTTTGAGAAAAACCAAAAATCAAGGTCAATTTGATCATCTTTTATAAAATCTTCAAGATCTTCTATGAATCTTTTTTCGCTCTCCTCTTTGATTATGTGATTAATTATATCCTCCTTAGAATCCTCTGCTATCATAACTGGAATGTAGTAATGGTTACTCACATTTTTAATGCTTATTCTATAATTATCCTTTTGAAAATCCTGTACCTCAAACCAATTTATGCTTTTAATCTGCTTCTTATATTCCTCATATGAAATTTTTCCATTATTATATTCATCTGTGATTTGCTTAAGTTTCTCTTCTTGTTTCTCCACCCCAACCACGTTATTGATCTTCCTCTTCAAGTCCTCTAATTCACTTTCATCAAGAATAGCGTTTATTTCCTTGAAGTGTATAATTTCATTTTCAAGAGCCTTAAACTTATCAAAATTCTCTAAGGTGATTTTGATATGATCTATTAAATCTATGGTTTGAATATATGCATTCCCAGTTTGATTCGATTCAAAATTTTCTTTTTTAAGGTATTCTCTTAATTCAGGAATATCTGAGATCTGTAAATAATCGGAATATATGGCATATAATATTTTATCATCACCAATCCATTTCATATATGAGTCTAAGAGATCAAAATTTCCAGAGAATTTTGGTATCTCATCTATGGCTGGTTTGTCTTTTTCCTTATAAATGGGTATTAACAATTCATATTTTTCTGTATCCTGATTTTTCTTTAACTCTAAAATAAATCCGGATTTACTTCTTTCGTATTTTATGGAATCCATTATTTTTGCGATATTTTTAACGTCTGTGCCGAACACAAAGAGAGATTCAATCATTGAAACTTCATAATTTTTGAGTTTATTCTTAAACTGCTTCGCTAAAACATTTTCATTTGCTAAAAATCTCAAGCGTTTTCTCATATTCTTTAATGGCTCAATTCTTTCACCTCTACCTATTGATTGTAGCACGTATTTTTTTGAATCACCCTTGCCTATGTTTATGAACATCATTACATTTGGTCTATTAGAGTCCCAGCCCTCGTAAAATGATCTGGAACCGAGAAGAATATTTATAGAGCTGTCATCTTCGTTCAATTTGCTGAAGACACTTTGATTGTCATAGGATTCACTTATTTCATAATTCTTTAACTTTTCCTTAACCCACTTTCCGATGTCTCCTATTTTTATCAAAGCAAAGGGCCTATCGGATGTTTTAAGTTTAAGAGCAAGTTCCTCCTCGTTATTCGGAATCTTTATCGCTTCGATCTTCCCATGCCTATCTGAATTATAGACATATTTCAATATATCATCATAATTTATTGCTCTTATAAAGCCCTCATTTAGTACAAATTCGTCGTGTCCAAATACATACCTAGGGTGATCCTTTAGTTCATTTATGAGGTCATTCATTGCATCACTAAAATTATTAAAATTCGAATTGGTAGCAATTCTGTCTAAAATATTGAAAATCAATTCAAGATCTGATTTATCTGTATTGACTGAATTTCCATATATAACCATCATTGGATTATGGTACAAATTTTTATCAATCAATGATATGCTTTCCTTTGCTTTCTTGATAGCTGTGAGAAGTATTAGTGATTTCAGTACAATCTTTTCTTTTTCATTTTCATCGAATTCGCTAAATTTATCCAGATTTTTCTGGGATACATACACATTCTTGCCATAACCTTTCTCTATGAATCGATCAAGATTGAAGTTGAACACCGTTGTTATGATATCCCATGGATCAGTAAATGTTGCTGAGAAGTTGAATAAGAATCCGAATCTTGTTATGAATGAAAAATATACCTGCCTTTTGGAATCCTCCTTATCTCCCTTGTGAGCTTCGTCAAGTATCAAATACCATTTCCCATTGTTTTCAAAATCCCTGTATGATAAAGTCTTCTCTTTCGTTTCTTCTGAAATTAGATCGGATCTGTATACGAATACATTTATACCATCCTTATCTATTAGAAAGCCCCCATACTTTACCTTTTCATAATCTCTTAAGTCATATATGTTAATTTTCCTATTATGGTATTCATTGTATTCATTAACATGTTTCCTAAACTGCTCTATAAGATCGTCCCTGTATGTTAAAAAGAGAATGTCATTTTTTGGTAGCTTTTCGTTTCTCATTAAATAATCTATCAATTCTATCATTTTTATTATGACTAGAGTCTTCCCAGATCCTGTGGCCATCCAGAAGCTTGCTCTATTGGCAAAATTGTAGAAATTAATTACTTTTCTTTTATTTTGAATCGTATAATCATAGTATTGCAATATGTTCCTAACAGCTTCATTGTCGTCACTTATTTCTAGAGATTTCACAGCCTTATTTTTTCTAAGTATTTCATTGTAAAGTTTTTTCTTGGCTTCGATGAAATCTTCATATTTGTCGTTTTTTGGATATTCGTAAAAATTTTCATAGAAGAAGTTTAAAAATTTGGTGATATTCTTTATAGCATCTACCTGATAATCAAATAATGTTTTATTGGAAAAGTATTGAATATTTGGTAGTTGCCATGATCTAGGCAAAGCCTCGTAATCAAGTTCATTTCCAATTGCTTCGTAAATTATGTTTTGTTTTCTATCCTCATTGGTCAATTTTACCACCATATCAATGGCCTCATTGTCTTAAAATCGATGTTGTCAAAATATATCTTCTCTTCACTTCCAGAATCATCTGTTAATGTTACAGCGTTATTTTCTATTTTCTTAATTTTCTTGCCTCTAATCAATGAAAGCGTTTCAGCAATATCGATGTTGGGGTAGATATGATCGAAGTTAATTTTTATTTTATTATTTTTATAATCTAATTCCATTGCATCCAAAAGCTTTGGATCTTTTAAGAAAACATATTGTTCATAGATTGATTTATCGTCTAAATCAAAGAAAGGTTCAGAAGGTATATAATGGCATTTCCTAAGCGTTTGTTCATATTGTTCTAAATCATAATACTTGAAGAATCCACCAGCATTATTCTCATTATACTTACTTTTCACATCATCATCACTAGATATGCTAGACTTATCATAAAACAAAACCCTCTTCATCCTAGGCAAAACTACTGTATAGAAATGCGAGCCCATTTCAACACCTATCCATTTTCTTTTAAGTTTATGTGCTACTGCTGTGGTGGTTCCGCTTCCTAAGAAGAAATCCAGGATCAGATCTCCCTCATTCGATGTAGACTGTATTGCTCTTTTTATAAATATTTCGCTATTTTCTGTCTTAAAACCCCATTGTCTTGAATATCCTTGAAAATCTATCCATACATCCTTTAATGGTTCTTTATAAGTAATAAGATACCATTTTCCATCTTCATAAATTAATCTCTTTTCTTTTAATAAATCTACAATATCTTCTTGTTGTATGCCCCATTTCCTACCTTTTGGCGAAGTATATTCTTTATCATTGATTATCCTAGAATCTTGATAAGTTTTATCTTTAACTGGCAAGAAAGGTTCATATTTTGATGGACTTTCTTTTTTAACATATAGAAGGTTGAATGTTGAATTAATTGTTTTTGAAAAAAAGAATAAGCTTTCGGACTCTTCTGAGAATTTTTTAATACGTGTCATTGTTTTGAAGAATTCCTTGGACTTAGCAATTGTAATTTCATTCCTAAAATTATCCTTTCCGAAAATTTCATTCATTAAGGGTCTAACAATCCAGTTTCCATTGTAGTCACACCTTACGAATATGCTACCTGTATCTCTGAGTATATTTCTAGCTAAACTTATTCTATTTTCTAGCATAGTAGTCCATGTAGAATCTTTATAATTTACATTGTATAAGAAATCAGCATTAGTGCCCAAGTTAAATGGTGGGTCAATATAAATAGTCTGTGCTTTTTCTTTAAACTTCTGGAGTATTGTATTCAATGCCTGATAATTTTCAGAATGAATTAACCAACCATCTAGTTCATTATCTAAGTCATCAAATAGTGAAAGAATATCTAACTCTATATCTTTAAAGTATTTTGTATCAATAGGTAGGAATTTATATTTTTCATTAATAGTTTTAGTTAATCTTTTTTGCAATATTGAGTTTGGATAAAAATCCTCATCAATTAAATCTAATAAGTACCACTCTACAATTTGATTGTCTATTTCCCCTGCTTTTTCAAATCTATATCTATATCCCTTACCCTTACTTCTATTATTTTCTTCATCAGTATATTTCTCTTTACTTTCTTCCTCAGAATTTTGATCTATAGGATTTACTTGTTTAATTTCTCTCCATTTAGTAATGTTTTCTCTAAATTCTTTATTCTGTTTAATTAAGGAATCAATTATTTTTTCAATTACTTCTATTAATCCTTTCTTATTTGCAATTCTATCCAAAGTAATAACATAATTTGAATTCAAAACAAACTTTGGCTTATTCCATATCTCTACAAGTTCATCTTCAAATTGAGATACAAAATCTATAACCTTATACGCTATCTCCTTTAGTAATTTCAACTCCTTCAATCTTTTTTCAGAAAAGTCTGATTCATCATCGAAAATATAAATTTTCAGCCATAGATCAAATTGTTCTCTTAAGAAGGATTTAGCATCCTTGTTTATGAAATAATCCACTTCGTTCTGTCTTTCGAATATCTTGAATATTTTTTCAATATCCTCTTCATCGAGGTAAATTTTATTTTCTTTTAGTTTTTTTGTTATATCGTTAAAATCTGTTTTTCTTCCTTTTTCTGAATAATAAACATAGAATATTATCTCATTGTTCTCTATATTATTTAATTCATATATTATCTCTCTCTTTTCGTTTCCTGATTTATGCTCTAATTTTGAAACATCAAATTTTATTATGTATTTTATAGCGTCCTTTTCATACTCAACAGTTAAATTGTTCCATAATTTGTCTGTCTTTACGTAATAGAGCATCCTTGTTTTCCAAAATAATATTACATCATCCCGATCTGTGTATATCTTATCATAAATTTTGCTTTTCAATGGTGTGTATGTGAAATATACAGATCCAGATTCGGAAAAGTATGAAGAGAAAAATGTGTTTAACTTATCGTACATCTCTTCTCTGAAATCCTGTAACCCCATCGTCTTTTCATCTATTTCTTTCTTCAATTCCTTGAAAACAACATCAAAGTAAGATGATTTTATCTTCATTAAATTAACAAAGCCAGAATTACCCTCTACTTTAGTCCCTATAAATATATCCTTCAATCTATCGTAAAATAACTGTTCATTCTTTTCCATAAATTTTCACCTGAGTCTTATTATAAATCTCAATACTTTTTCCCTCTTTAATCTTTTTCTGCTGATACCATAGCGTTGACTTGTTGATTTTCAGCTCTTTCCTCTTTTGAGGATTGATTGCCATAATCTTTGACCTCAATTCTTTATCGTCTACCCTATCGATTCCGATTTCAGGAATATTGAAATCTAATGCTTTGGATTTACCAGAGATGTAATTGCCCAGAATCCTTACATTTTCGTAAAGGATGTTATTCAAAGTATGCTGTTTATTCCTGAACTCATAACGCTTGTTGAAGTTATCCTTAATTTTTTCAATCAGTAGCTTAGCTGTATCTGGCTTTAACCTGATATGGTAATTCTCAGTTGTTATGAAATCTGATTTCTTCAATTTTGTTTCCAGTAGTTCGATAACGGAATAATCAATAACATACCTGAATAATTCCTGTAGATCGTATACAAGAGGATGTTTGGACGGTGCTATCTCATGAAGATATCCTATAGAGACATCAAGACCTATTGCATTGATGTCTTTTCTTACGATTGATTCCAGTATAGCATAACCATAATTCAGTAAAGCATTGATAGGATCGGACGCATTCATATTCCATGAATACGATAGATTTTTCCTTGACTGGAAATTGAAATCCTTAGCTAATGAATTGAATATCTTTGATAGTTCAGTCCAGTAAGCCGATGCAATGCGTCCTTCATACATCATAAGACTGTTTATGTTGTCATAATCCACTCTTTGAATTTCCCTGCTTATTGTGGTTAAATCGATGTCATAGAACTTTGATAATTCCTTAATCAGACCGATTGAGGACTTGGTCTTTTGCTTGACAATCTGACCGGCTATATATAATCGTAATTCAGGATTGAGGTATTTCTCATATTGCTTTATTTTCAGGTCTGCGTTAAGGGTTTCCTGAGGTTGTGTTACCGATAATAAATTCCCATTCCAGTTAAGCAAAACGATAGAGACATCATGTTTTGAAAGCCATCTCATCGCTTCAAAACTTATTGAACCGTAATGGCCATCAATTATGATTGAATCATAAGGTATCCGGTGAGGTTCAAACTCGATCGTGTTATCCTTTTGCTTTATGATTAGATGTGCTTTGCTAACTTCGATGCTTATTCCAAAGCCAGATAAGAGTAAGGGATTCATTTGTTCACCTTTGGCAACAATATCTCTTTTAAGACAGATTCAGAATATTCATTATCAACAACATTTCCATTGAAAGAATCAACAACAAAAAACGATCTCAGTATGGTTAAAAGAGGGTTGTCATTCGATACCTTCTGAATGCTAAGTATCCTAGATATAAAGAACATGGGATCGCTTTCAAAGGTTGAATGATTCTCATCGAACAAGTTAATAAGAGAGGCTTTCTCTGGATCCATAAATAATGAGCCGAGATAATACCTTAAGATAGTTACAAAGAGATATGTTCTATCCGCTGATCTAAGATTAAGGAAATAATCCATTGCCATTGGAGATGATGATATTATCTGTAGCATCTCATTTCTTTGCTTATCCGGAAATATTGAGTTAATCACATTGCTTAATATTGGTTTGAGTTCAATAGGTTGTACTTCGTAGAGGTTATTAATATTGGAAATCAAGTCCTCAGGTCTTGCATTTCTTAGATAATCTTCGATATCAACAATGTTATACCCACTCAGTTGATTTTTCATATTTTCAATAGTTTTTCTAGTTTCCTTTACCGATACGTCCTCACCATTTCTCCTTGCTTTCTCAATAAGCTCATTAAATTTATCTTCATCACTTAGTTGAATCAAGTCCTTAAGCACCTCAATTCCTATGTTCACCATTCCATAAATAAAAAAATAATCGCTGAAGATCTGTTCCCTAGCATATTTGCTTCTTAAGAACAGTGGCTTGTAAAAATCATTTAGAAAATTGAAGACGGTCTTGAACTGGGAAAATGACCTTTCTATGTGATATGTATCGCTCAAACCTCTCCTTTCTGCTTTTCTAATGCTTATGATATTTTCACTTACTAAATCCGATAAGTGCTTTCTAATAACCTTGACATTCCTTATATTCTTCTCTTTTCTTAAATAAGCTCTGATATCTGTTATCGTTGCCCCATCGTTGTTTGAAACGTAAATAACGATCTCGGATTTTGTGTTTCCAACTGGTTCTCTCTGGCTAGGCATTCTTCTCTTACGTGTTGCCATTAATATGATAGGATATTTACATATAATATGATTATGACTATTAGACAGTATACCCCATATCTGTTGATTATACAGTATAGTCTTTAAAATTGAAAAATACCAATAATATCGATTTTCCTATACAGATATTGTAGAACAGTGATTACAGATTGTCTAACAGTCTGTAATGCTGTCTGTTCTATAGAGGTGAAAAAAGAATATGAGAAGGATATTCACAGTATCGATAGATACCGAACTGGAAAATGCTGTTGAGGAATATCTAAAAGCGAAGGGAATAGAAACGAAGAGTGAGGGAGCAATACAGCTTCTCAAGAAAGGCTTGCGATATGAAGAAGATGTATCTAACCTTAAATCTGAGATAGAAAGACTGAAAGCTGAGAATGAACGTCTGAAATTGAATCTGAATACCATACATTTACCGTGCTCAGTCTGTGGAAAGCCAATGAACATAAGGGAAAGGGATGACGATCCCGTATACAGCGATATGAAGAAGAGATACAAGGACTGGGGTCATAGCTCTTGCATAGAAAGACAAAAGGTGAGAAAGTGAAATTCTCACCAAAATACCGTTCTTTTGAGAAATGGCTATCGAACTTCAAAGGATCAGAATCATACAGAAACCGTGTCATAAGATTGCATGAAAAATATCCTAAAGCATCATTATCACAGCTAAGAGGACATCCAAAGGGCAAAGAAAAAATAGTTTCAGTACTGAAATCTGAACCAGTCCACAAGATGTCATGGTCAGCTATTACAAAACGGGAATTGCGTTTAAGAGAAAAATCTCTTGATGTCCTGAGGAAAGTCAGGAATGGTCAGTCATTAACAAAAGCATCTAAGGAACTTCATATTAAACCGGAAACCGTAATCAAGAATACCGGCGCTTTCAAAAAGGTAAAGGGAAAGTGGATCGCAAAGTCTCAGGATAGGATATCAAGGGTAATGAGCATATACGAGAACGGCAAACAGGAATGGATTGAGATTAAAGATTCCCGTGTTGCTTCAAAGATTGGAAAATACAACTCAGCTGTTAATGAATTCCTAAGAAACGGTAATATCAAGGTCTTGAAGCCTTTCAAGAAGCCATTCAAGGACTCAAAGGGTAAAGTGCATAGATTCGAAACAACTCCGGATAAGCTTTATGAAATCGCTAAACAACAAGAAGAACCTGAATTTTGGGAAATATACAAACTATGATCAATCAGATACTCTTATCCAGTAAAATATACGATTCCTTAATCAAGGCAAAAGAAACAATGGATAATGAGTATCAGGAAACGTTTAATTGGATAACGGATATCATTGAAAATGAGAATAGACCTAAATATAACGAATGTGAGATATGCGGTTCTAGTAAAAAGTTAGAACTGCACCATGCTAGAGGACGCAAACATGGGAATGAGACTATAACAGTATGTCAGGAATGCCATAAGATACTTACAGATAAACAAAGACTTTGGGATAGCTCTTGGCTTGATCCCAACGCTGAAAATAAGGGTGCTTTCCTGATTCTTGGTCTAATTGATGTATGCGAATTAAAACATCAAAGGACAGGTAAAGAGATTTTCAAGCGATTTGCTGAGAAATTGACAGAGGGATTTGCCTATGAGTGATATATTTGTAAGAGCATTTACCGGAAACAGTAAGGAAAAACACACAAAAGAACCCGAGAATCATAATCCAAATATCAGGTTGATATTCGATACTGAGACAACAATAGACCAGTATCAGAATCTTACTTTTGGATCATGCGTAATCCAAAAAAAGATAAGCACTGGAATCAAGGAAAAATGGTATCTGTTCTATGGTAATATTCCAGAGGATAAGATACAAATTTTATTGGATTATGGAAAAAAGCATAATATAGATGTTATGCCGGTGAGGGAATTTGTTGACAACGTATTCTATCCTTATGCTTACAAGATGCGATGCCAAATCATAGGCTTCAATTTACCTTTTGATATATCCAGATTGGCTATTAATTATGGTATAGCACGTAAGAGCGATGATGCATTTTCATTCAAGTTATCAGAGGATAAAAGGAATCCACGAGTACGCATAGAGTCCATAGACCAAAAGAGATCATTTATAACGTTTACAAAACCATTGAGAAAGAAGAGCGATAAGAAATACGGGTCTTACAAAGGATATTTCGTAGACCTAAAGACCTTTACTTTTGCCTTAACCGATAGATCGTATTCATTGGATTCTGCATGTAAAGACTTTGGTGCATCCAGAAAAATGCATACCGAAGAGCATGGAAAGATAACCGAGGAATACATCGATTACAACATTCAGGATGTCAGAAGCACCGCAGATCTATACGATAAGGCCTTAGAGCGATATAAGATGTTTAACCTGAACAAAGAGCCTAACATACTATATTCACCGGCTTCAATAGGTAAGGCATACCTTGAGAAAATGAATATCAAGCCATTCCTCGAACAGAATCCAGATTTCCCTAAAGAGATATTGGGATATGCCATGTCCTCATACTATGGAGGCAGAACAGAGATAAGGATTCGCAATAGGCCGGTACCCATTACGTATCTGGACTTCACCTCAATGTATCCAACCGTTTATTCGTTGTTAAATTTAGATGAATTTCTCAAAGCAAAACATTTAAAGTTTACATCCAGCACGGAATCGGTTAAAGAATTTGTTAAGAATGTAAGTATAGGCGATCTAAATAAACCAGAGACATGGAAATCACCCGAGATGCATTCCATTGCCAAGATAAAACCAAATGAGGACATATTGCCTGTTAGAATGGAATATTCGAAGACGGCTAAAAACATCGGGATCAACTACTTAACCTCTAAACAGGAATTATGGTATACCGTTGAAGACGTCATAGCCTCAAAATTGCTTACAGGAAAGACGCCTGAGATTGTGGAAGCGATAACATTCATTCCTCAGGGTATTCAGGATAATCTGACTGATGTGAGCATATCTGATATAACGATATCTTCAAGTGAGGATTTCATAAGAAAAGTAATAGAAGAGAGAATCAAGGTTAAGAAATCTAACCGTTCTGATAAAGACCAGATACAACTAATATTGAAAATAATTGCAAATGCAACATCATACGGAATATACATAGAAGAGAACACAAGATCGTTGGATACCGCTCAGGATGTCGAAGTTAATTCAGTTGATCAATTCACATCCAGAGTAAAGAAGATTGAGGATAATGGAAAATACTTCAATCCAGTTATGGCATCATTAATTACCGGATCAGCACGTTTGATATTGGCTATGGCTGAATCCATTGCCGTTAAGGGTGGATACATCGCATATATGGATACGGATAGTATTTTTGTATCACCAAACAAGGTCAAGGGGATACAAGATTTCTTTAGACCGCTCAATCCTTATGCTGTAGAGGTTGAAATGTTCAAGATTGAAGAGGACGATAATCATAATCCCTTAGACAGTGTAATGTTTTATGGCATATCGGCAAAGAGATATTGTCTGTATAGGATTGAAAATGGTGAAATCAACATACTGAAATATTCAACTCATGGCTTGGGTCATCTCAAGGATATTGACGGTAAACATATATGGAAATCAATTATTACAAAAGACTTTAAGGAATATTCTAACAGGATCGCAATATCTCAGATTACCATATCTAAGCCCTCTATCCTGAGACGGTTCAGGAAAATGAATTCTAGCAAGACCATAGATAAACAGATCAAGCCCTTCAATTTCATGCTTATCGGATTAGAGAAAAACGACGTTATACCTTGTCTGCCATATAAAAAAGATTTAGCTGGTATCCAATATGAAAAATTCATCGATTACAAAACAGATACAATATCTGATAAATTACCATTTTCATCATCTGAATACTGGCATACCCTAGAGGATGTCCTTACACAGTATGTAAGGCATGATGATCATAAGTTCGATTATGACGATGAAGGAATAGCCCACAGAAAACACATCGTTGCTGATAGGATAAGGTACATAGGTAAGGAGACGAACAACCTTGATGAAACTCAGATCATTGGAATAGAAGAGGATGACTATCTGGAATATGATGATGTTATGGAATTCTACAACTGGGTTCTATCGTTGAAACCTAAGGCCGTTAAGGATAAGGGAATATCGCAACAGGCATTGTACAAAATAAAGAAAAAAATTAAAAATTCTAAGTACCTGAATCTAAAAACCAAGATTGTAAAAATACTCATAGAATTTTACAAGAATTCAAAAAAATTTTAGATAATTAATATTTTTTTATTAATATACTATCTATGAAATTCACAACTTTTTTCGGTC
>NZ_JBLSDF010000045.1:0-13076 GCF_052315355.1 Cuniculiplasma thermophilum | reverse complement strand
CTCCTATGCCGTTCTTTGATCTTGGATCCGATAACCTGTTCATTGCAAACAGCAAAACATAATCTCCTGGTGACATGCCATTCCCCTTGTGCCCCATGATCCCATCAACTATGCCCTTGATACCCAGTGTTTTATCCATTGTAAGTATGGAGGCAGTTGATCCGTAGGAGAGTGATCATCCATGTACGTCCAAAAAGGAAACCTCACAGTTTCATGGTATGGTGAACAGTCAATATACCACGGTGGAATTATAAGCAGTACCAATGATGGAAACAGTATTTCAGTACCTTTTGGTCCCATATCCCTCCAACCCAATTCATCATATTCCATAGATCCAACAATCTCTCCGTCACCCATGAGAATCATAGGAACTCCGCCAGGCGGAGGATGTTGTATAAGGGAATTGCCAAGTATTTTCAATTTCCATAATCTTACATCCCCATATTTGGGTCCTGGTGAGTATTATTCAATCAAAGGATATGTTAAGATAAATGGAAAGATAAATGGTGCTTATCCATCTACATACGTTGGCTATGAAGAAAAATACATAAACTCAAAAGATTGGGGTTACTGTGCAATGAAAACAATAAGATCAAATCAATGCGTGGAATTAAATATACCATATAGGGATCTTATAAATGTTAGGTGCATACGGATGTTCGCTTCCAATATATTTGGAGTTGAAAAGGATCCGAATAAGGCTTACCTGTATACTGCCTTAATCAGTCCAGTCAACAGGACAATTGAAATCTACAATTCCACAGGATTCGCTGTTGGTGCTTACAATATGGTACTTGGTTCGACGTCTGGTATCAATTCTCACTATAACCTTACACTGCATAACCAAAAACTCACACAAATATTTCCCAACGATCAGGGATTTGAGACCACAGTATCATACCTGAATTCAAGCATATCACCAAATTACTTCCTTCTGTCCCCTGATAGACTTTCTGAAAAGGTATATGCACGGGATAATTACACTCCAAATTCGAATCCTCTAACTATGAACGGTTACTCATTATGTGCAGGATCTAACACATATTCATC
The DNA here is from genome assembly GCF_052315355.1 of Cuniculiplasma thermophilum. Classification (NCBI taxonomy): domain Archaea; kingdom Methanobacteriati; phylum Thermoplasmatota; class Thermoplasmata; order Thermoplasmatales; family Cuniculiplasmataceae; genus Cuniculiplasma; species Cuniculiplasma thermophilum. Next base: position 12,026 of record NZ_JBLSDF010000045.1, on the reverse strand, counting down.
TAATGGAGTTAACGGGCTGAGGGATCTAATATATTATGGTTTCAAAGCACTTCAAACCTCTTTATCGATAACATCTCCTGAATATGCCATTTTATACAGTATAATAGGTTCCATTATACAGTATTTAGAGAATAACTATTTCCTTAGGTCATTCTCTAATACACATTCTAAAAACTACGGTTCAATCTTGTGTGCTGAATACAGCTATAACTATCGCTGGACAAGTTATAAAGAAATGCATAGGCATTTCTGGGGAATATATACAGGTACAGACTACATAAATGACCTCTCAGCGGGTCACTGCAATTTTACTGCATATCTACTATATTCGGTTTCAATGAAATTGCCAGGCTTTGAAAGTGACAGACCTGTCTGCTCTCATTCTGAATTATATCCATTTTCTATAAGTTCCTCGTACACATTGATGGGCTATTACCCGGTGGTCTTCCATGAATAAAAAGAATAAGAAGATTATTGCAATTTTAGTTGCATTCATAATTCTTGTCAGTTACGTTACCTATTCAGAAATTCTTTCCTATGATAGATCAGCGAGAGTAGAACCAAAGATGCTCACAGAGAAACATATGCTGGATATTTTAGGTTTTCATAATTACACAATATGGTGGTACAGTAATTCATCGAATTTCTCTATAACTTCAGAATACGCCTTTGCAGGCACATATTTGCAGTTATTAACTAATTCTTCCACTTCCCCTCACTTGCAATGTTTTTTTGCAATTTGCGATACTCTGTATATTTTTAAAAACAAAACAAATCCGTTCAGTGATTACAGGGATCACGGATATTTATCCTGGTATTTTCCTATTTTTGAAACGCATTATGAAGTGAATGGAAGTATCAATTTTACATTTTACATACCAAAAATATTACCAAATCCGTTATGTAAACCAAGCAGGTTAGGAAATATGCTATCGCCTCCAGAGGTTTTTTTAGCTGCTCTCAATTTTACGCCAAATAGTGGATATAAATTGATAATTTTCAACGTGCCAGCTTTTTTCCCCAAAAATATGTCAAAGAAATTTACTTTCTATGCAGGTATTGCTGAAAATATCTTCTTAAGTGTAAAGGGCGCAAGCTATGAAAGTATAAAACAACAGGAGGGTTTCTTCATTTAATTCGTTAACATCTATAATGCCATATTTATTACCCTAGACATCTAGTGGTTAAAATGATAAAGGGGCCCCATCAGCATCGGTTAACAGCATTTCGTTGTAGTTGATTCGCCAGGGACAGAGTTACCCAAAACCATGACAGGCACATGAATAGATGTGTCTTTATGTAGATCTATCTAAATTAAAGGCCCAAAAAGGATATAATTATCAGAATCTAAGTGACCATCTGTCATTCCGATCGCCTTTGATTATACAACGCTGTATAACGCTTGTTATACAGCATTATTGAGTTAGAATTTAAAATGACAGCAGACCCAGTAAATATAGGTCTCGCTAAAAGATTATTTACTGAGACCAAGTTTAAAAATTTACGGTATTTCATATTCACTCTAACTATATTCTTTGCTAAAAGGGTTTATAAATTGAAGCTAAATTAAAATCAACTGTTCAAAGCTGTTTTCTTGAATGGATCTTTATTGACCAATTCTAAGATGGTATAAGGGGGTATATAGAACGCTATGTTTTTTAAAGTTAGGTCTCACTATGAAAGTATTTGTGTCCTCTTGATCTTTTAAATAACTCCAAAATCAATATTAAAATATCTCACTTGAGCAGTTATCTTTTTGGACTCAAATTCGAGTTATGGATAAGTTAAGGTATATACATTACATTATATCGTTTAGAGCGCTACTGTTATCAATAAATATAGATTAACCTAACTAAAATTATTTCTCAGAATTTTCATTTTTAGACTACTACTGTTATCATACGTATTATAGCGATACTATGATGATGAAATATGCTATAATAAAAACAGATGAGGAGATTTTAGTCCAATTTCATTTAGTAATTAGAAGTGACTACTTATGTAATAACTATTGTATGTGTAAATGATTTACTTGATTATGATATATTGCTTTTTTATATTATGCAATTAAGATCCAGTTTCTCCTCTGAACATTATTTTACCTTCCCCTAATTCTTTCCCATAATTGGTTGTGAGGGTAGACTATAATCCCTGATTATTCTTATCAGTTTTTCAGGATCACTTTTCAGCTTGTTCATTGTGAGAGTAACCTTGCTCTTCAGATCATTCATGTTATAAGGGCAGAAATTTGGAAGTTCCGGATATTTCATGGCATTCCACACATATTCATCTGGATTGAGGTCATGAGAATATGCCGGAATTCTTCTCGTGATCAACCTGTCATTATGTGTTTCCAGAAAATTTTTCACGGTCCTGCTTCTGTGTATTGTTATATTATCCCAGTACATGTAAATGATTCAGGAATCTGATAATATCATTACTATCCATGCTTCCTTCCTTAATCATGAAATATAGATTTCTGTCAGGTGTTACAGCTGACGTTATTGATATACGATCCATGTTGTCCTTCGTCTTGATTCCTAGCCTACTACCTTTCTGGGCCCATGTCTTCCACATGTTGGGCCTGCTCTGTACTCCCGATTCATCATGGAACAGAAAGGTTGCATTCTTCTCATTCGCCTCTTTCACATATTCAGGATAATTCTTTTCAAGCCACTCCTTCAAGTATTTAGTATTCTTCTCCATAGTCACTACAACCGGGATCTGCCCTGAATAGCCGAGATTTTTCAGAACACGCCAGATATGTGTTGGGATGTACTCAACATCAAATTCCTTCTCTATGACTTCAAATATTCTCTTCAGTTTCTCATTCTGAACCTTTGTCAGTTTTCCCTTTAACCTGGCAGCTTCCTGTGACGTCAGTCTCCATTCTGTTTTAGTTTAACTGACCAGTTTTAAATTGTTCTGCTGTTAACCCCAAGTTTCCTTGATATGACAGATTTCTTCACGCCTTTCTTAGGTATTTCAAAACCCTGCTACCTTTTACATTCCCTGACTTCTGATTTGTCACTGGAGCCGTGTTTTATCATTCCAGTAACTATAATTATCATGTGGAAACATATTATAGTAATATTATTATAGAATGTTAATCATCATATGCATGAATCAATCCAAAGAACAGTAAGTCAATTTGCACTCATCCTTTGTTAAGATATCCCATGTATATCATTTCTAGATTGCACTTCAAAGATTATGGTAGGTGAATGTGTCCATAGTAAATGAGTATCTGAGGAATGGATATCATGGGTATACAGATCAAGAATGCTTGATATAATCAAGCTGGGAAAGGCGATAAAGAAGCACATTTAGGGCAGATTGGTAGCCATAAAATCGCGGCAAAATTCATCTATTGTGGAAGGATTGAACAAAAAGATAAGAAAAGCTTTCAGGTGTTCGTATAGTTTCAAGGCAGAGGAGGATGGGGATTCGATCATATATCTTGTGGCAGGAGGATTGAGATTACCACCAGAATGTTAGAGAGATCCATTATTCTAATTATTTCCAATAACTATATTCGCCTTGATATCTTTTGCTATTCTCTTTGCCTCATCAAGATCCTCTTCGTTTCTTATACAGACATAGTTTTCATTCTTATATTTGTACATATCAAGCCTCTGCTCTGGCCTTGACACCACCTTTACAGCACCCTTGGGAAGTCTTGGTGGAATAAGGGTTACAGTATATCTTAATTCTAGAGCATCCTTTTTTGTGATTTCCTGGTCAATTTCAAATTCACCTTTAAGATAGTCTTCAATATTCACTCTTATTTCTCCTCCATTTATCTCCTCTGATGAAGCTGGCGGGTTCTTCTTTTCCAGTTTACTGGATATCTCCAAGTAATCATTTTTTACATCTCCTAATTTTATACGATTGATTGATTCATATTCCGCCCTATTTTTCCATTCATTGTGTATTTGCTTCAATATTTCAACCTGATCTTCTTTGAGAATGACAGCAGTTTCAAAACCTTCATCCATCCCAAGCTTAGATACGTTTGCGGTCATTATCATGCCTCTGGAACCGTCTATAACCACAGATTTTCCGTGAAGTAACCTATGGCAATATACTTTCGCACCATTTTCTATAATCTCTCTCAGGAAAGGGGCATTTACTTCGTGAGGTCGTGTAAACACAGTAACATCAATTCCACTCTTCGCCTTTTTGATCAATTCCTCCGCTATTACATGTGAAGCTTCGAATGTCCATGATGATATGGAGATCGAACTATTTGCGCTTATGATTAGGTTTCTTAGTTCTTCCCTGATCAGAGTTTCATTGTTTATCGTCCATTTGATTTCATTTGGAATGCTCATAGTAATTGCAAATTCTGGGTGCTCTTTCGCTGCATTAAGACTGCTACTGTTACCAGATGATAAGGTTAAGATCCTTTTTGACACTACCCAAAAACCCTTAATAAACTGGTGGTATAGCTCTATTGCAGCCGATCTTGAAAGTTCAATTGCAATTTCAAGATTTTCATTCATTGCCCTGACCGTGAGATTGAATGTGAACATCATTGCTCGGGGATTAGTTTTTGGATCAGATATTATGAACTTGGAGTGCAGATTTTCTCCGGATTTCAATAATGCCCTTTTACCCAAACGTTTAATAAGTTCAATCCCTGCGTCTTTCCTCTCTTTCCTTGAAAAATCGTCATCATAAGGATCTGGCAGTTGTTGTTCTCCAGAGGTGAGTATGTAGACTCTTGCTCCTCTATGTGTACATTTTTCTATTTCGCTGAAAATATCTGAATCCTGAATAATAAAGCTACTTATACATAAAATATCCCTTGTGGACGATATGATTTCGAGTATTCTATCATGAAGGTTTTGGTCACCAGATTGAAATATATTCTCTTTACCTGAGATCACTGGTTTACTATTTTCACTGGCGGTCCTCATCAACACCGGCCCTATCACTCTGCTCCTGTTGTCTATTACCTTCTCCATCTTTTTTCCTTTCACATTATTCATACCCAACATTCAATACACCTCATCTGTTAAATCCAATGGAGCTCTTAGAAACCAGTATTCCGGTGGAATCAGTTCCTGCGACGTCCCTTCTAGATCATAAAGATAGGCAATGAAACTATCGATATCGGGAACCTTTGGCTTATAAGACTTAAATTTACTGGATATGCTCTCGCAAATCTTTTCATAACCATTCTTGTCCAGAAAATCCTTTATCCCTAATTGAATTAGTTCAAGAGCCCACTTGGAAGCATCAGACTCAGAACCTGGTTGTATTTCCATATCAACAGGATCTATGCTGAAATTCCCAAGATTTTCAATTTCAAGACCTGATTTTGGAAGAGTTTTTATGAAGGATTTGCGTTGATTTCTATCTGTCTCGCCATATTTTACAAGGCAGTATCCCTGATCTAGTGGCCCACCTTTCCAGTCCAGATCATTCTTCTCCTTAAATGACTCCCAAACCTGTTCATATTTGACTGTGTCAGTAATTGATTTGGAAATTTTTAACGTTTTGTTTTTCAACTCCATAACAGAACCTTCCTTTCCAACTGTAACTTGACACAGGTATTTTTCGTCGTTTTTGATCAACTTTACTTTTTTATCAATTTGTTCGATTAGAACTTCCCTATTTTCACCATTGTACCATACCATAGACAACTTACCTGTGCACCTTGAGAGAACATTAGGAGCATCCATCATTTTCTCCTGCTCCCCTTCATTTTGTGAACTCCCTTTATTTTCTCTGTGTTCCCTAATTTTATATGAAATTTGAAGGAAATTGCTTTTAATCAGAGGATCCTCTGTTACATCAATATAATAAGGTCCTCGCTCCGGCATAAATACGTCACCTTTGACGGCTCTCTTTCCTAATTCCGTAAGTTTTCCATCATTATCGATGAATCCTAATTGTTTGTATCTTTTTACTATGTTATTTGCCATTGCAGGAGATTCACCTGGCAACAATTCCTCACTAATCTCTTCCTCCGTAAGAATTCCGCTTTTCTCTGCTAGTTTTAAGACAGTTGAAATATATGGGGCTTCAACCTTTACTCTGACAGTGGCCAGACATTCATATCGCATACTTTCTATTTCTCTTTTCATTATTATTTCTTTACTTTTCACTATTTTCACCTCCACCTTACAAATCAAAACTCGAGTTTATCATAGAAGCAAACTTGTAAATCAGAGTGTCACTGTAACTTTCCTTAGTAAATACCTTCTTATTTCCAAATATAACCAGCTGGTATCTAGCCCTTGTTAGAGCAACATTGATCCTGCTTGGGCTATCCAGAAAACCCAAACCTCCATTACGAACCATTGATAAAAACACAATATCTGCCTCCTTTCCCTGCATTGAATCAACGTTTCCCACAGATATTGAAACCGATTTATCATTGTTGTAGAAGGTTGATCCCTCCTTTTTAAACTCCTTTGTCATTTTGCCTATTAGCAATCTAGTTTGCGGTTTGTAGAAGGAAAGAATCGCAACTGTCCAGTGGCCGTTTTTCTTAGGTTCTCTGCTTGCAAAATCCACGAAAGACTTTAATTCCTGTATTATTTTACTTGCTTCGGCTTCATTCTTATTATGTTCTGGTTTGTCTCGACCACCATCTTTATTATAAACGTTTATCCACACAACTCTTTCGTTGTATTTTTTATAATTCCATTCCCTATCAATTATCTTGGAATCTTTCAACGCTGTGACATTTTGATCTCTGGATGAGTATACCAGAGTTCTTGGATAATAAGAAATTTCAGGATGCATTCTGCACTGGTAACTTAGTCTTGTCCATATATGTTCTCGGTATTGCTCTGGCAGTCCTGATTCCAGTACTGATTCTCTCTGGAACTTGTTAATTTTAGAGTTTCCAAATATAAGGATCTCAATAATTGATGGCAAACACATATATTTTAAGTCTGTTATTTTACGAAAAGTTTTTTCGTCAAAAATAGGATTTTCATCCCACTTCGAGGGAATGAGTTTCTTTATATCTTCCTGATATTTCACGTATTTATCTCCTGAATCCCTCAACTCATAAGTACGGATAAGTCTCCATGCAATTTCCCCAGATAGGGTCTTCTTTTCCTTTCCATGATCATTACGGTCTCCATTCGTTGGTTTTTTTTCCTTGCTAAAAAAATTATACCGGTAGCTTAAAAAATTACTCCATCTTTTTGACTCTTCAAAATAAACCCCATAGGGAAGAGAATCCACAAATTTATCTAATTGATTCTTTCCTATTATGATTATATCGGAACCACCTATCTTTATCATTTCATTTATTTCTTCTTCCTTTTTAACATCAGAGGGGACTTTGTAAATAACTTTGTTTTCCTTGAATGACTCTATCTGTTCTTTAATATATCCCCCCAATTCCAATTCGTTGTCTTCCAACGCTATAACGGTTTTAAGTTCAGTTTTGCTGGAATTAATATTTTCCCTTGCGGTGTATGCCTTAAGGACAATCTTTTCAACATCCTTAATCGGAATATCAACATGTTTTTTGATTTCCTCTTCTAAAATGAACTGAATGCTCTCTTCTATGAAGTTACTGTCGGTATAGGGTGATAATTGCTTTGGATCTCCTGAAATGATCCATTTTCTTGCAAACATGGCGGGTACGAGAAATTCCTGAAAGGTAGTCTTGCTTGCTTCATCTATTATCATTACGTCAAACAAAGGTTTGAATGACTTATCCCTGATGCTTTCCTTTATTTCTGGAAATTGTAAAACACCGAATGAAGTACCACTAACAAGATTTATACTCTCATTAAGAATTTTTTCAAGGAATTTATCGCTTCTTGTGGACTGTAGGTTTCCAATCCATTCATTCTGAATTTCTGTTTTATTTTGAATTTTGAGCATATTTCCAAGCAGTCTCTCTTTGAATTTCTTGATAAATTTATCATATGTTAGATTTAGGATTTTATCCTGTAACTCCCTGTCCATTGGAGCCATACGGATTGGGACTACTATTTCACGGTATTCAATCAGATTTTCAAGTATATTATCAACAGCCACATGAGTTGAACCAACCAAAAGTACTCTTTTTCCCATCATTAGAAGCTGAAGTATTATTTCAGTGATTACTGTTGTTTTTCCCGATCCAGGAGGTCCTTCCACGATCGCAAAATCTTTTGTATATATGGCCTTTTTAACCATATCTCTCTGCTCCGCTAAACCTTCGAATGATGAGTCCTTGAGAACTTTCCATTCTTTAACTACCCCAATATCTGGCCTTTCCCAGTATTTATCTGCGTTCTTACCGGCGAGCCTTAATAATGGTAAATGATGAGGTTCAGGTCTGTCCTTCAATTTTTCTAGTGCATCAATTTGCCTTTGTATTGACCAGTCATTAAGATCAGGAACTACTTCTTCCATTTTTGGCATTGAGTCCAATAAAAGAACACGCTTTTCCTTAGACGATTCCAATACTTTCAATCGAGGCTCATTCTTCTGTTCTCTGGAATTATAATATTTGAGTGCTGTGACTTCTCCATCAAGGATCCTGTTCATAATATATTCCGCATATTCTTTGTCTTCTGGCTTTACCTTTGGAGAAATAGATATTTTAACTTCATAATTCCCATTATCAGCATATTGTTCCTTTTTAGTGGTGTTCGAAAGTGCCTTAATTTGAAATATTGCCAATCCTTCTTTTTCCCTTGTTACCTTCTTATAGTTTGTCAATAACTTGAAATAATCGTGGAGTTTTTGGGGAGAACTTTCCTTTAACGCCTCTCCCTCTTCACCTAGATTATAGTAATATAAATCTTCCTGATGATCATTCCTAACTTTATTTCTCTCACCGTTACTTCGGATCCCCTCTCTTCCTGAATTTGCCCTCCCGCTATCATTTGGATATGAACTATTGATCATTCGACACCACCTCTTACATTTCCATTTGTTATGAATTTCTTCAATTCCGCAGTATCATATATGAATATCTCATTCTGCTCTTTCACGGAATATTTTCCTTTAACAACATAATGGATGGACTCCTCACTGAAAATGGCTGCAATTGCCATTTCTACTGCCATCGGATTGGTACCTCCTGTAATGCCAAAGTATATTTTTGCTCTAGGAAATTTCCTTTTCAATTCCGAGTATCTACAAGAGATTATATAAATACCCGTGATAAGACTTTCTTTCGTAAATGAAGGAATTAACTGAATGTTGTAAGTACCTTCAAAGTCAGACATGGTGATCACAAATTCTGCTACTTCATCTTTCAATTCTACTGACGTAAATAATTCCATATGAATGGGATTAAATTTTTCAATTACCTTCAATATGTGACCTGTTGAATGTCCAACAAGTAGAAGGTGAACCGAATTAGCTGTCTTTTGTTTTTTAACTTTTACATCACCCATTTCATTTGACATATATATTCTCCATTCTCGAGTATTTATTCACTCAGTATATGTACATTTTGCTTTCTGTGAGGTTTATTGTAAAGAACGTTCAGATTTCGTTCTATAATGTAAACTTCTCCAGAACGGAGAATTGATACAGTTAAATTCTTCAGTTTATGTAATGTCGGCTCATACCTTGTTACAGGAAACATATCATTAGTGACGATGGCGACCTCATAACCTGCTGAAATGAGTGATAGAGATCTTTTCCAAATCAATTCATCTGCGGTTATTCCGGCTGGGCAGAGATATACGATTTCATCCTTGATCGCTTTTTCAAGGTTGCTTTTGTCATCTATTCTGTACATTATACTCGCATCCACATATATTTCTACTGCGCTATAAGTTTCCAGTAGCATATTGTAGGCTTTCATTATATCGGAAAATTTACCCCTTTGATGCCTCTTCCTTATCATTGCTATGTTCATTCCGTCAATAATGGCATAACTTTCTTTTCTTCTCGCCATTTCGCAACTTATGGTCACTTTAACAATTGCCTCCTCTTGATTTTCACGTTTTTCTGTATTAAGATTTAACTCGTTCATGAATCATATAACCTTATTGGGTATATACAATTAATTCGAAATAATTTCCTTTTTTGGAAATTATTATATCGATCAATTGAATCATTAATGGTCGGAATGAGTGAAATGAAACAAAAGGAGGAAATCCATATATTTTCAGCTGGAGAGAACATTGTTAAGACATTTAAGTATGCTAATAAAAAATTCCACATCGCTCGGATAATTGTCTTTAAGGAGATTGGGGAAAAATTAGATAAAGATCAAAAAAAAATTAAAGCCATTGAAAATGCAATCGATGAACTAGGAAAGATATCAGAATATAATGGCATAGAGTTTTCAGTAGAGAAAGTCGGGATGAATGATCCTAAAGATTTAATGGAGAGGATAATTGAGATAAGAAAGAAATATCAGGGGGATGACCTTTACTTCAATTTAACCTCAGGAAGAAAGGTCATGTCGTTCTATCTTTACACTATGGCTATCTGGATAGATGGTTTTCCGTATTATGTAGACCTTTCAGGTGAAGTTATTCAGTTCGAAATCCCTAAAATTCAAAGAGAAATTCTGATGAAAAAACCACAATATGTGGATATATTAAGAATTGTTAAGGATAAGGATGGAGGGCTGGGAAATGGAATAAGATATAAGGAAGTTTATGAAACACTTCAAACTGCTCATAAATATGACAGAAATACCAAAAATGGAGAAAAACGAAAAATTACGCCTGGTACATTCTCCAAATGGGTCAGCGAGATGATCGAAAAGGATCTGCTAAAAGATTTTTACTTGGAGAATAACCATAAGGTGAAATATGTAAGTATTACAAACAATGGAATTTATGCGCTGAAATTTTTCAGGGAATTATGATCAATGTTAAATTTCAAAATATATACTAATTCTCAGAGGATTTTTAATTACCACCAATAAAACTCCTTAATATTTCTTCATGAAACACGTGTTTTACTTTATAACTGATCTCTTCGTGGAAGTTCTCAGAAAAAATAAAGAAGGTATTTTAAATTATCCACCTGCATTTTCAAAGGATTCAATAGACCGGAATACCTATCTCAACATCTGTATGATCTATGCATTAATAATTCCTAAATAGGTGAAGGGCAAAACATACGTTATGGGAATGTGTAGAAATAGAGCGGGGAAATAGTGTAGTTCCAGGTTATTGAAATAGATATACCATTCTAGAAAAAATCAGTTCATTTAAAGTCTAAAGATAAAGGATCAGGTAAATCAATTTATTATAAGTGTATGGTCACCTTAATCAGATTAATGTTGATGATTTTCTTTGAGAAGTAAGATATTTTTTATGGATCTTTACAGTGTTTAGTAGCAAAGATTATCCAATGTAACTACTAAGGTATGGAAGATTACTCTTCTACGGTCAAGGATAAAAGTTGTGTGTACTGATCTGGAGTCAGATGGACATTTTTATACCTGTCAGGATTGAAGTCTGAAATCTCGCTGCTTAGCTCTCCATATGAAAGATATTTTGAGTATAGCCTGAATCCAGAAAAATGGTAGCAATATTCCCATGAACTTTCAGATTTATCACCACATTCAGGAATTTCTCTTTCAAAACCGTCGTAAAGGAGAATCGCATCGCCAATTACATACCATTCGCCCTTATCCTTGAAAGAAAATAGCATTATATCACCAGTTTCTAATTTAGGGCTATTTCTTCTCCAATGCCTTTCCCAACTTGCGTTGAACATCATTGTTTTGCTTACATCATCTGCGAATTGGCTAATACCAAGTTTTCCTACATGCTCTTCGGTATGTGGCGCTATAATGATCTTCTGATTTACTGCCATATATGATTAACACGTCATCACATTATAACCTTTCGTTGAACAACGTGCAAACCTTTCATCTTCTAAAACGCAAACGGAAATGCCCTTTATTAATAGATTCATTAGGGAGGGCAAGGTCATAGCGTACCAAATGTTGTGTATTTATAAAGGATACCTCCTTTGGAACATTTCCTTAATCTCATCAATGCATTTATAATATCCCCTCAATGATCTCATAGACCATTTATCATTTATCTCTGCTGCTCTCAGATAAATGATCTTCATTG
>NZ_JBLSDF010000044.1:0-13502 GCF_052315355.1 Cuniculiplasma thermophilum | reverse complement strand
TCTTCACAGAATTGAGGGAAACATTCTCAACCTTCCAGGGTGATTTAAGTTCTAGCAATGTTGAATAGAGCTGGCATTCGTCCATTAAATAATATATCAAAGCATTAGATAAAATTACCCACATGAAAGTGGGAAGAACCATCTTATATTATTAGGATTGTACGAAAAACTAATAATCTATGTATTTGATTTCTTGACATAATTAATAGTATGGAATACAGAATAGACATACATAATATAGAGCACAAATGAAACAATTATGATCGAGACTTTGAACATTATAAAGTTGGTGGCAATTAGCAATAAATAATCACTGAATATTGAAATTCCCACAGGAAAAACAAAGGCCCATACTGTAATATCGTGATTACTCTTTATGGTTTTTATGGCCAACCAAAGCGCTGTAATCATGACAAAAACCTCAAAGCCCCAGAACATTACGGATAGATCAATACTTAATTTGTTAGGAAAATAAAGTATGCGGAGGTTGTTAAATGATGGAAATAGCAGTAAATTGAGTATTATGATGCTTGCTGCCCCAAGTGGTATCATAGTTGTTCCTGCTTTCTTTATTCCCGTTTGATTTAAAACGCCAGAATAGAGCGAAAAACTTGAGAGGAGGAAAAACTGGATTACTGATATGCCAAAGCCCATAATACTTAAAATATATACTGTAAAACCTATTTGAACTTCGCCGAATAAAAAATCATATGGAATTAGAACTGAGGTAATAACAATGCCAGCACCTAATACTATGGAAGGAATTATCAGTAGATAATTTAATTCTGTGATTTTGAATTCCCCGTTATATATAAGAAGGGCATTTTTGAGATTTATGAAAAAGATAAATAACCAAACCACAATAAAAACAAACGAAATAAATTCTGCGCTTAGATGGTTTAGACCAAAGTAAGTTATATAGAAAAAACCGGCTGCGTAGAATGTTATGCCTCCGAATGCCATCAAACTTAACCTTGGAGGATTCTTAAGGTCTTTACTCAGAGAATTCTTTTTCATCAAATAACTGAATAGAATAGTGATGAGTGAGACTATATATGCAACTGTAACAGCGATGAAGATAGCTTCACTTGCAAGGTTAATTATGGAATTTTTAAAAACCTGGCCTATGACGAAAAGTGAAACTGCAATACTCATGTTTCCGATAACTATAGGAAGCAGTTCCAATGGTTCGAAGTTCCTTATACGCATCTATGGAGCATTTCAGTTTTCTATAAATTCTTTCTATATGGTAAATTCAAGCATATAGTAAGAAATCAATTTGGAATTATGACCTGCGAATCTAAATCCTTAAATTCTTATTTTTAGATTGTTAAATTAACAATTAGGCTTTTAAATGATGCTATGATTATATCTAAGTATTCATGGAGAGGATTGATGCCTCATTCTTTAATAGAATCAAAACAGCTGAAGTCGATATAGATAGAATTAGTATTGACATAGATCTATCTCAATTTCGAGATAATAAGTTAAGAGAAAGTATCTTTATGTATTGGCTTGAGGACGAATCAGTCAAATTTGACGGAAAAACCTTAGATAATGCTATGGTAAATGGAATCCTGCTGGTAAGAAAAAATCTTTACAGAGGTGGAATTTTCAACAACTATGGAAAGATAAAGCTTTTCTTCAAAAGGCAAAGATTCATGAATTCTTTTGGAATTCTAATTTTTTACCAGGGGAAAACAAAATCTGATGGGTTCTTCTTCACATACGTTGATGAAACAGAAAAGAGATTCGTTAGGAAGGAAAAAATAAATTTGCTTAATAATGTGATTCAAAATCTTGGAATTCCACTCACTGTAAGATCACTTTCAATTTTCTATGAATCGAGCAATATTAATTTTTGGGATGAACTCAAAATTGAGGAGACCGGAAATGAAAAAAATATTCTTGAAAAGAGGTATTTTGAGATTCTTGAGATGGATGTGACTGATGATTTTGAGATCATTAGGAAAAAATACAGGGATCTGGTTAAGAGATACCACCCTGATCTTGGTTCAGAAGATGAACGTAAGTCAAGAGAGTTAAAAATGCAAGAAATTAATGAAGCTTATGAGTATTTTGAAGGGAAATTTGAGAAGTATTAATTGTTAACTTTGCATTACTTTGTTAAGAATACAAATTAGATTTATGATTTTTCTTCGATTCATATAACTGTAACATGTAATTAGCATCATTCTCGAAGAGACCGGGAAAATTAATTGTTTCATGCAAGGAGATATTTTTTGTTTTTATTTTTCTATGTAATAGTCTTCTCTGATCCAATAGGAATCATATGATCAGAATAAGGTCATAATAATAAGTAATGAAGGTATGTATTTGAGAGGTTAACAAAATGGAAAAAGGAGTGGAGATATCATTCCAACTGAATGATAAGGAAAATGATACCAGATTAGTTGAAGCATTGGGAAATTTGACAGGAAATTATTTTTACTCTAAGTTCAACTTGCAGTGGCGTATATTTAGGGTGACCTTGGAAGAGAAGATCTTTTACAAAGTACTTTTCACAGGTAAAAAAATTAACAGATTGCACCCAAAAAATGAAGAAGAAATAAGGGAAGAATTTGATAAATTATCACATATGGATTATAATTCACTCATGAATATGTATGAAGAGGAATCAAAGAAAGAAGAGTTCATCACTATTAGGATCCAAAACCTGAAAGAGGAGTATGACCTTTGGCAGGATAAGCTCTGGAACTATATTTAACATTCAACAAATTTTAAGAGGGATGAAAGTTTTGGGTCAACGTTGATCACATACGGGAATTTATTCATACTCAGACATGGAGAGACCACAGCCAACTCTAAGGGTTACTGGTATAATCACGAAGACGCGGATATAAATGAAACTGGCATTGAGCAGGCAGTGAAAATTTCAGAGAAGATAAAAGTGTTAAATCCTGAAGTTATTATTTCCAGTCCTCTGAAGAGATGTGTTCACACTGCAGAAATTGTACTTGACAGAACAAATCCAAAACAATTCACACTAAATACCCATTTGGTTGAAAGAAATCTAAAATCTCTGGAAGGTCTTGACACAGAGGGCATAAAGAAAAAATTTGGAATTGAGATGGACTTTCCAACTTCAGGTAAAATTGATCATCTGCCTGATGTAGAACCGTCCAATTTATTCTATGAGAGGGTCAAAAGGGCTTTTGATGAAATAATCGAAGAAAATAAAGGAAAAAGAACCCTGGTGGTAACGCATGGTGGTGTGATGTGGGCCTTTGCAGACATTTACCTTGGAATGAAAACAATAAAAACTAAGACTTTTAAGAACTGCGCATTGCTGGGTTTATCCATGAACGGAGAAAAGTTTGTTCCAACGATCTCCATAAACATGAGGGAAGATTGGTATTCCCATATTAATCCCTCATGGAAAGGCTTGCCCCTATAATTATGGGGTCCCATACAGGACCGAATGGTGGTGTGTACCCAAGGTCGTTATAAAATAGTTCTTCGGTTGTCATACCCGCATAAATGGCCGTCTCAAGGGTATTTAGTCTCCATGCTGCCCCATCCTTTCCACATATCTGTGCCCCCAAAAGCTTCATTGTTTCTTCATCGTAGAGAATCTTCAAGTGTATTTTTTCACCGCCAGGGTAATACTCAGCCCTGCTCTTTGCTGTCACATTTATACTCTTCACTTTGAAACCATTTAAGGATGCCTCCTTTTCACTAAGTCCTGTAAATCCAAGCTCGTAATTCATAATCTTCACAAGAGTAGTATTGAGGGCACCCCTAAATGTCATTTCTGATCCGCCTATACATGATCCTGCAACCCTGCCCATCTTATTGGCAACCTGAGCCAGTGGATGCCAGTCCCTCTTTCCTGTAATTCTATTATAACTTGTAGCGCAGTCTCCTACTGCGTAAATGTTTTTTATGTTAGTTCTCATATTTCTATCTGTCTTGATCAGGCCTCTGTCATCAATATCAATTCCAGATTCTTTAAGAAATTCAGTATTTGGTTTAATTCCTATTGCATAAATGACAGAATCAAATTGTAAGTCACCCATATTCAACGAAAGTATGACCTTATCTCCTTTCTTTTGAATCATCTTTACCTGTTCATTAAGAATAACGTGAACTCTTTTCTCAAATTCCTTAATCATATCAGCGGTAATCTCCTCGTCCATCTTTGTGAAAAGCCGGGTGTGTTTAGAAATAATTGTTACCTCCTTCCCAGAGTTTATCATTTCAGATGCAATTTCCATTCCCAGGACGCCATCTCCAACAACGCATACATTGTTACCTTTCATCTGTTCCTTTGCCTTTATGGCACTTTCAAGTGTTCTGAGAGTGAATACCTGTTCAATATTTCCAAATTGATGTCCAATGGCTGATGCACCGGTGGCAATGACGAGATAATCAAAATCCAGTTTTGTGCCATCACCCAATAATAGGGCATTTTCCCAAGGTAAAACGGAATTTACAGACGTATTCTGCATAATTTTTATTCCTCTTTTTTGTGTAAACTCCTCTATTGGGTAATGGAGCAGTTTTTTATAATCCTCAAAGTAACCTCCTAGATAGTAAGGTATACCACACTCTGCATAAGATACAAAATTTTCCTTCTCTACAACAATTACCTCAAGGTCCTTCTTCAATCTTTTGGCCTTAGAAGCTGCTGCCATACCAGAAGCTCCACCACCAATGACTATAAGCCTCATGAGTAGTATTATGGTTTCTTCACTTAAAAACAATGACTTTAAACCACACCAACTTAAATATGAATCTTCAAATCCTGTTATTAAATCCATATATCATTTTAGTGCGGAAAAATTAATATTTCATCCATTGGAAAAGAAGGACTCCATCAATAAAAAAAATTTTTATAAATTAATTAATAATTTTGTTGAATAAACAGATGTGAAGAGCTCCGTCATAATCCCGGTCCATTATAGAAAGGATTTCGTCACCAGAGCTGTAAAATCTGTTAGAGAAGGATCAGATTCTACTGAAATACTTGTCGTTAAAAACTATTCTGATGAGAATATAGACAGGATAATCGAATCCATGAATGCAGTAAATATTCTGGAACATGCCGATCCCTTAGGAACAAAGATCGCAAGGGGGCTCTCAGAAGCATCCGGAGATGTTATTTTCATACTTGAAGATGATGACTACTTTGAAAAGGATAAGATTAATCATGTGATGAAATTGTTTGAGAAGAAGGGTCTTGACTATTACCATAACGATATGATAAAGGTAAACGCTAAGGGAGAGACCATAGGAAAAGGACTTAAAGGAAAGAGTTCAAAAAATAGTCTATTTATTGATAAGATCGATTCTCAAACATTAGATCAAATGCATCGGTATAAAATGTACTATAATACAAGTTCAATGGCATTTAGGAAGGACATACTAATGGATTACACCGACCAGATGAAGCGAGTGGGTCTGGTGATGGACACATTCCTCTTTCAGATTTCTCTCCTGAATGGGAAGTATTTTTATCAGGATAATCAGACTCTTACAAATTATACCGTTCATGAGAGTGCTTCGAATATTAGTGGAGTAAATTTTGAGGATTTCATTTCAAGAGGTTTAAAATTTTTTAATCAGGCTTACCAGGATTCCTTGATATCTGCTTCTCTATTGAAGGATTCTAATCTGTCTGATTACGCAATTTCATGGTCAAATTTTTTAAAAAATTCAATAAACCTTTTCACCCTAGGCATAGAGAAATTTGAATTTGTCGATTTACCGCAGGGTTATGATTGGGTTCCCTTTGGGGCAACCCTAAATAAACTCATAAAATATGCATTGAAATCTCCTGAGGTCATCAGGAGGGGAATTCTGAAGACGATGTATATAAGTGAATACAAAATTAAGAAAAGGTAATGCCATAATATGGCATTCAGAATGGGTGAAAAAATGGTTATGGATACAAAAATTAAAATTAAGAATAAGGAGTTATTTTTAAGGGAATCAAAGATAGACAATCCCAAGGGAAGCATAATAATGCTGCATGGTTATTCTTTCTCATCCAAGAACTGGTTGGATATAGGTGCTTTTAAAAATTTTAATGACCTGGGCTTTTCTGTTTTCGCCCCGGATTATCCTGGTTTTGGTAATTCTTCTGACATAGAGGAATTCACCATAAAACGAGGGGATATCAGTAATGCAAAATACTTCGTTAAGGAACTCATGGATGCATTGCATTTGACAAAAGCTGTACTTCTAGGTCCTTCAATGGGGGGCGGAATGGCACTACTTAGTGCATCCCTATATCCCGAGAGGTTTGAAAAACTAATACTAGTGGGACCTGCGTGGTTTAATAATATAGATATAGGGAAAATCCAAGTGTCTAAACTGTTCATTTGGGGAGAAAAGGATGATATCTCACCACTCTCTAATGTAAAGGATAAAATTATAAAGGATCACGGAAGCAAATTAGAGGTAGTAAAAGGTGCGGGTCATCCGGTCTATCTGGATAAGCCCTCTAAATTTTTTAAAATCGTGAATAATTTCATCACAGAAAAGTGATCACTTAATTTTTTCAATATCGCTATTTAACACACTCCCTGTTGAGGCGTCTATGGCTATGGAGTATTCATTCTTTTTATGTGAGTATTTTCCAACCCATACCGGAACGTGAATAAGTTCAGGCGTAGATGCGGAAGACTGTGTGTTCAAACTTTCTATGTGATGATATTTCTGCCTTACCATCTCCTCCTGCTCCCTGGCAACATAAGTCTTGCTTAATTCCTTTGCCGTTTCCTCGTCAACGTCACCATTTAATACCTTGATACTGGGCATTATCTTATTCTTGTCATAGGGAACCCTTTGATCCAGTGGCATTTTGTAATTTTTAGGTTGGAGTTTATCGTTCCCCTTTATGGCAACCACAGGGAAGTTGTAATTATTTGCAAGGGTTCCACCTCTCACTGAATTATTGGGTCCCATCATACCTCCACCCATCATCCCGCCTATCATCATACCATCTATCATTCCTCCACCCATACCTCCACGATTCATACCTTCATCCATTGCTCCCATTACAGCAGCATCGAGAGCCAGGTTTCCCAACTCTGAGGCAATACTCAGGTACTTATACGTTGTTGTTGAGGAAACAGGGACTATCCAGTATGGGACATATGTTAGGCTCAAATCCTCCTCCTTGGATTCCTCGAATATATGTTTACCAAACAACCCATGATCCATATGTTTCTTTATGGTTTCTCTCAGAGAGGAAGTGTCCTCAAGTTTCAGCAAAAGCATGGTATGTTTTGAGACATTTTGCCAACCATTTATATTAAGACTAACACTGGTACCACAGTATTCGCATGTTACAACGGTTTCGCCCTCAATTGGTTTAATCGGGGCACCACATCCTGGGCATTTAAGTTCAGTAACCGAGGCAGATGCTATGGTCTGCCTGTCGTTTTTATCCTGAGTTCCTGTCTGAGAATTACTCTGACCGGAAACTGGAGTTCCACATTTCGAACAAAACTTTGCATCATCTGGTAGTTGCGTTCCACATTTTATACAAAACATTCATTCACCTCACAATTTTTCTCCGCACTCTGGGCAGAATTTAGTACCTGCAGGGCTTTCTGCTCCGCATTTAGGGCATTTCACTGTCTGTGGTACAGAAAGTGATTGGCCACATTCAGGACAGAATTTAGAACCAGCCGGTATATTGGCACCACATTTTGGGCATTTTATTGTATTCGTTTGACTGCTCCTCATATCAAATCCGCAGTTCGGGCAGAAGGCAGATGAAGCAGGTATAATTGATCCGCACTTTGGACACGGTTTTGTCTGTTGCTGTGCTCCCTGCATCAGGGGACCAGACATGGCATATCCCACACCAGCACCAGCGCCCATTCCCACGCCCATTCCTGCTCCAAGTCCTGCAAAACCATTGGGATTCTTTGAAGCGTCCACCATGGCCTGACCTGCCTGGTACTGTAAATAATTCACACCAAGCACAGACATTTCGGATCTTGTATCGATGGCTTTTTGCACTTCATCTGGCAGAGTTATGTTTATGCCCTGTAGCTTGTCTATTTCAATACCATACTGCTGGAAATTCTGGGTTGAGAGACCAAGTACTGCCTGCTCAATGGTGGGAAGATTCGCTGGAAGATCAGTAACCTTAATTCCGTTTTCCTTCATCTTTCCTATGGTCGTGTAAATCAAAAGAACTATCTGTTCTCTCAGTCTCGATTCTACATCAGCAGATGTGGCTGCATTGAAAGTCCCCACAAACTGATTAATAAACTGACCGGGGTCAGAAATTTTCCATCTGTATTCTCCAAAAACCCTTAGATTTACAATTCCAAAAGTGGGATCGGAAAACTGATATGGTGATTCACTTCCATATTTTCCATCCATCACTCTTCTCTGAAGATAATAGACTTCGGCCTGTTGCTGCACACCAGTGAAGAACTTCAGCAATTCTCCAACAACCGGGGCATTGAAATCTGTAAGAGCATATCTTCCGGGTTTATCAAAGTAAGTTAAGACCTTTCCATCCCGATAGAAGACCGCCGTTTCATCCTCTCTGACCACAATATTATCGTTAAGCCTTATGAGCCTGGGAACTTTCCACATAGAGTTCCCCTCTTTAAATTGGGTCTCCCAAGCAATAGTTATGGATCCTGCCACACTTCCCCCTGAGTAGGGTATATCTTTGGATTTCTTACCAAACATTATTTCACCTTAATATTTTCAACACTTTCAATTCTCATATTCCAGTATTGCCTTGCCTGCTTAATTGCATCATTCATATTATTAAATGCATTCACAATTTGTACTGTGTCTTCATCGCAAAGATTCTCTGCGCTTTCTGTCATTTTGATAAGTTTATCCAGGGAAGAAAGAATTCCATAGTCATATTCGTAGAGATTGTCAAGGGTTCTATCGTCAATCTGAATGGAAAAGGCGATACCTGAATAACCCTGCTCAGCATCCACAATAATATTTTTTAGAGATTCAGCATTTGAAATCAGAGTACCCAATTGGTTAAGAGGTTCAAGCTTGAAGCAATTAACCAGATTCTGCCGCAAATCCTTCAAATTGTTGGTGGACTCGTCAACCATCTTAGCCAGCTGACTCCTGAGTAATTCGTCAGCAGACCTTATATCTTCCTTTTCCCTGTATCCAGAAAATCCCGGAATAAATAATTCAATCTTCTTAAGAAGGGAGCGATCATTCTCAACTTTGTTGCGAATATCATTCCCGCTATTCTCAGTCATTGAGTATATCATGGGAATTTTTTATTTAAAGATTTAGACATCAAATGTGCTTCATTCTTCCATTCATAGGTTATCATGGAACCAGGTTGATGAAAATGTAGAATTGGGATGATAGATAGCCATACTTCCCATCCAAGAGAAGCATTTTAAATCACAAAAACTCATTTTCCATAGAATTTCAGGATTTTTATGGATTTCTCAGACTGGTCTTACAAAAACCTTACTCAACATCATCATTGAAATTAATGACATATTAATTATGAATAATCTTTTCCTATCCTAAGATATGTATTCACGACCTTTAATCTATAGTACTTTTTGAACTGAACAAATTAGTTATGCACTCACATAGAAACTATCTTAAACTCTTAAGGTAATACTCATGTATGAGAATATGGAATGAACTCACCGGCAGTTACACAGTTCTAAAAAACAAGTCCAATACCCTCAAGGTATATGTATGTGGGCCCACGGTTTATGACACACCCCATCTTGGTCATTTAAAAACATATATAATTTACGACTCAATGGTAAAGTATCTGAGATATTCTGGTTTTTCCGTTCTGTATATCCAAAACATTACAGATGTGGACGATAAAATTATCAATAAGGCCATAGAGACAAATGAGGACGCAATAAAATTATCGGAGAAATACACAGAGGAGTATATATCTCTAATGCGTAGGGCCGGTATTGATTCTGTTAGTTTTTATGCAAGGGCCACCAGATCAATAAAGGACATAATTACAATGATAAAAGTGCTTGATAAGAGAGGTTATGTATATCGTCTTCCAGATGGGGTATATTTCAGGGTTTGGATGGACAAAGAATATGGGGTTCTTTCAAAACAGGTGGCTGAAAAGCAAGTCTCTGGTAAGAGAGCTCAGGTATCTGATTTGAAGGAGGACCCAAGAGACTTTGTTTTGTGGAAGTTCAGGAAGTCTGGTGAACCATATTGGAACTCACCATGGGGTGAGGGGAGGCCAGGATGGCATATTGAGGATAGTGCCATCATAAGAAGATATATTGGTGCAGTTCTTGACATCCACGGAGCTGGTGCAGATCTGAAATTCCCACATAATGAATCTGAGCTTGCCTTACTGAGATGCATAAAGGGTAATTCAAACGTATGCAAAACATGGACCTATTCTGGGTTAATTAGAATAAATGGAGAAAAGATGTCAAAATCACTCAACAACGGAATTTCAGCAAGGGAAGTTCTGGAAAGATATTCAAAGGAAGTAGTCAGATATATGTTTCTATCTTCTAACTACTCTTCCGAAATGGATTTTTCGTGGGATTTAATGGAACAATCAGCACAAAATGTCATGTACCTGAATCGTGCACTTGCCAAACTAAACTCCATTAGGATTGGCAATGGCAAACTGAGGGCAAAGGATTTCCTGAAAACGCTTTTAGGTTACCTGGATGATAATTTTAATACAAGAATGGTTCTTGTAACACTAGGCGAGATTGCTTCAGAGATATTCAAGCATGATGAACTTGATGAAGAAGAAGTGATAAACTTAAGGGAGGCATTTAAAATAGCTCAAGAGGTATTAGGAGTGGTTAGGGATAATACAGTAGTTCAAATGAAGTCGGATAGCATTGAAAGTATGTTAGAATTAAGAAGAACATTGAAGGAAAAAAAGATGTATAAGGAATCCGACTGGATAAGGAAAGCTCTTTCTGAATCAGGAATAACCGTGGAGGACAGTGGAAATGATGTCACATGGTTTAAACAATGAAAATGCGGCACTAGTCGTAATAGATCTTGTGGGTGATTTTGTTGATGGTAAATTCGGCAGTGATAGGGCAGTCAAAATAGCCAATGAAACAAGGGAAATTGTGGAGAAATTATATGGAAAAATTGAGATTGTAATGACAAGAGATGCCCATATAGTTAATGACCCCGAGTTCAAAATATGGGGTGAACACTGCCTGGATGGAACAAAGGGTTCAGAACTGTATGGTGATCTTTCAAGATTTGCTTCAAGGATTATACCGAAAAGACACTACGACGCTTTTTTTGATTCTGATCTGGACGGTTATTTGCGAGCGAGAGGGATAGGAAGGTTGTATATAAGCGGCATAAGTACAGATATATGTGTCCAACATACTGTTGCAGGTGCATTCTTCAGGGGATATAGTATCAGCCTGATTGAAGACCTCTGTACAAGCATAGAACAAAAAAATCATAGGGATGCAGTTGAAAGGATGAAGACAATTTACGGCGTAAAGGTAATCTCACTAAGGGAATTCGAGGATATCTATGTGGAAAGGTAAATTTTACATTGCGACAGAAGAAGAAATACTTGAAGGAAAGGCAAGTGACGTTTATTTCAGCAGGAATGAGGACCTGGTTAAGGCTAAATCATCAGATGATAATGTGGTGGTTGAAGTTACTCTGTCATCAAATGACGAATGGGTAACTTTCACTGGATTACAGGAAGTTTTAAATCTACTTGAAGGCAAGCCCATAAATCTGTGGGCAATACCTGAAGGCACGATCATATCACCAAGGGATAGCAACGGAAGGCCAATACCCTTTTTGGTGATCGAGGGAAAATATTCAGATATTATGGTTTATGAAACCGCAATTCTTGGTATGCTATGTCAATCAACAGGTATTAGTACAGAATCTACCAGGGTATTTATGGAATGTTATCCAAAAGAGTTCTTTTCTTTTGGTATAAGGAGAATGCATCCGGCCATTTCTCCCATGATAGACAGAGCAGCCTACATAGGAGGGGCAGCAGGGGTATCTGGTATTCTAGGGGCGGAGGCAATAGGCCTCAAACCTGTTGGTACCATGCCACACTCCATAGCGATTCTTTTGGGAGAGGATGTTGCATGGAAGTATATTAACGATAATTATCCGAAAGGCTCCAGAACACTTTTAATTGATACCTTTGGGGATGAAAAGATTAAAGCAATAGAAGCTGCAGAGAAATTTCCAGAAATTGATTTTTTAAGGTTAGATACTCACTCTTCCAGACGAGGAAACTTCCCAGCTATAGTAAGAGAAGTAAGATGGGAATTGAATTTACGAGGATATACCAATATTAAGATAATGGTTTCTGGAGGAATCAAAAAGGAACAAATTAAGGAATTAAAAGATGCAGGTGCCGATGCCTTTGGGATCGGAACCTCCATAGCTTCGGGCAAGACCCAGGACTTCGCCATGGATATAGTTCAGGTAGGTAATTATCCCATAGCAAAGAAGGGGAAGTTCTCGGGCAAAAAAGACGTATTAATGTGTAAAGAATGCAAAAAAATATTGATCACCCCCTATGGAAGTAAAAAGGAGTGCCATGGGGCGTCAATGGAATCACTACTTACAAAATTTATAGAAAATGGGAATATAAATAAAAGGGATACACCACTTGAATCAAGAAATAGATGTATCTCCCGTGCTATGGAAATGATCAACTATCATTGAATTGTGCATTTAATTATTTTTATATCTATTAATGGTCTGTCATTTCTATCTGTCTTCGCTTTTCCCATTTTCTGCACAACTTCCATGCCTTCAATTACGTGTCCAAATACTGGATGTTTTCCGTCGAGATAGAGATTATCAACGAGATTTATAAAAAATTGGCTTCCTCCAGTATTTGGTCCCGCATTTGCCATTGAAATTGTCCCTTTTTTATTATGATTATTTTTTGAAAATTCATCCTTTATGGTATAACCCGGGCCACCCATTCCTGTTCCAGTTGGGTCTCCACCCTGTACCATGAAATTGTCTATAACCCTGTGAAAGATAGTTCCGTTGTAAAAGCCCTTTTCTGCAAGTTTTATAAAATTACCAGCTGTAATTGGCATCTCTTTATCATCTAGCTGAACCTTGAAGGTCCCCATTGTAGTCTCAAATGTAGCTATTTTCATTTTTATCATCACATTATGTTTGCTTTATTATAAAGGATTTTCATGATTTTAAATGAAAGATGCAGCTTCTTAAATTCAATTTGTTACAAATATATGATAGTATCCCGAATTTTGTGTAAGTACAAATGAAATGACTCCATCAACAATGGATAAATTTCATGAAACATAAAAGGATGCCTCCTAAGAACAACCCAAGGAGGCAATGAATAATGGAAGAGTTTGATAAAAAGATATGGGAAATTGTAAGGAAGACAGTGAAGGAGTTCATGGAATCTCTCATGAAGGGAGAGATACAGGCATTCCTTGAGGATCACGACGGATCGAGGAATGGATATTATGAGAGAGACCTAGGAACAAGATACGGAAAGATAAATGATCTGA
>NZ_JBLSDF010000043.1:0-13883 GCF_052315355.1 Cuniculiplasma thermophilum | reverse complement strand
TAATCACGGACCACCAGTTAGAAGGGAAAAAAGAATAACAGAAAACTTCTAAGTACAATAGCACCCTGAAGTGTTAATGAAAAAACTCAGTGAAAGACTCGCTTTATGGAAAGAGTAAACCTAATAGATGTAAACTCACGATATCATTTATAGATGCAACGTGCAATGAAATGAATTCAAGATTTTATGAACATGGGGTATTGGAATCCATCGGAATTGAAGGTGTTAGTGGACGGATATCTAATGTGGATTCATTTGCGCTTAATTGCGTCGGTTTAGCAAATATTCCAGAAGAAATTTGCGAGGACGTAATTGAAAAAGTTATCGAACGCTACTACAATCGAGGTAAAAATTTCACCTGGCTTGTAGGGCCATCCTCGTCTCCAGACTCCCTCGGAAAGCTACTTGAAAAACATGGCCTTATAAAAATCCCCCAAGTTGGTATGGCAGGAATGTACGCAGAACTGAAAGGATTAGAGATAAAGGGCAATGAAGAGGTTATGATAGAGAAAATACCAATTTCAAGACTCCCGGAATATGCAAATTTACTTTCTAATGCATATGGATTTGGTGAGACTGAAGAGGGATTTACCATAAGGTCTAAATTAGTTGCAAACTCTGGTGATGGAGGAGAACTTTACCTTGCGTTCTTGGGTAGGTATGATCAACCTGTTGCTTACGGGGTAAGTATATATTATATGAAAGAAAAAATACTTATTCTACAGGGTTCCGGAACCCTAAATCAGTTTAGGGGGAAAGGGATATACACAAGTCTTGTGTCTTCAAGAATAGAAGGCGCAAGGAAGAAAGGCTTAGAAATTGCAGTAATTCAGGCTATCAGGAGTACATCCATGCCCATATGCCAGAAGTTGGGATTTGAAAAGATTTCTGACATTGAGCTTTACGCCTATGGTAAGTCAAATGAGGAACACCTGGAAAGAGTTATGTCAAAGATATAAACAACGAATTTTTTCTCCTGCTAAATATTTAATCAATTAAAATTGAATAAAAGCCCACATAACTCCATTCATTGCTGAATCTCCCATAAAGGAAGAAATTTCTGAATGAAACTATAAAGATGTTCATTCCAGGAGTCATAGCTGTTCAAAGAAGTACTTTGCTTAATGACCTGTTTCTTTGTGATAGTTCGTTTCCTGAACTTTTTGATTTTACTGTTTTGGATATTCTGCCTGGATCTACATTTCGTTTCTATACCCCATATCATTTCTTTAATACTATGGACTAAGTATTCTGTATATGAGAATCAGTATGGAAATACCAAACAGATTTATTACAAATAATGGTACTGAAAGCACCAACCCATAATTCAGAGAAAACCCATAATAAATGTATATGGATACAACCTGCTGCATGAGAATAAGCGCACCCATTAAGAGAATTGGTTTGTACACCTTTACACTGTTTCTTTTAATCTCTCTTGTGAATACATAAATAAGCAGAATTGAGATTAAAAGTTCTGCACTCAGTACAGCTATGTTTAAATCCCACATTATTTCAGTCATTTAATAACCCCTTTCTTCTCATCATTTCTTCTATTTCCACGAAAAACTTTTCAATTTTCTGTGATGGAAAATATATTTTACCATATCCTTCACCTTCCTCGATGACAAACCCATTTTTCAGGAGAATATCCAGATGATGTTCCACAGTTCTGTAATTTACCCCAATATCATTAGCTATGGAGTGTCTATTAGCCGGTTCATTCATTATTTTTCTCAATATTCTGAACCTCATTGGGCCTCCTCTTGTGGCACCAAGTACATACCAGACAATTATCTCAGTCTCCCTGTCCAAATATTACACTACCAGATTGGCTCATAAATAAAAAAGAATATAAGGTTTTATTCTTAGACCTTATTTATGGGGCCAATGGCTGTGTTGTCAAAGTTCTCATAGACTATCTGGTATTGGAATATGCCGTCGTGCACATTGAAACCTGTCTCCATATATTTAAGTCCATATGTTACGTTTATGTACATGAATTTTGAGATATTAGAACTGCTCTGGACTATGAATTGAACTGTTGCATTAACAGTGGCCACATTGCCGTGAATTGTTACCACAGGTGGAGCTTCAGTGTAAAACCAGACAGCGTTCCAGAGACCAAAGAATTTGTTCCATGTACTCTGTATTGACACTGTTCCGTTATAGACTCCCTTGAGTGGGCCGCTTGCCCAGTTCAGAGTTGCATTGCCTGCATACTCAGACATTACGGTGGAAATGTTTTCAATTGCTATGTTGTTCCAGTGGCTGAATGCAAGTGATGTAATTTCATTTATGGAAGCATTCTGATCGTTGGTGCTGATGAAACCAGTTCCTGTGATCTTCCACACCTCTTTCTGTATGAGGTTTGTTGATGTTGAATATACCAAATTATAGCTCACGTTAATGTACTGTACCTGGTATGGTGCATTAACAGGTGTAACAACGAACTGATTTTGAGACTGCACAGTTGCGTACTGGCCATCCACTGACACAGAAGGCGGTGATATAGTGTAAAACCAAACAGCACCCCACAGATTAAAGAACTTATTCCAGGTTGCAGTTATACTGCTTATTCCAGAATATGTCCCTGAAAGTGGGCCACCTATCCATTGAAGAGAAGCATTGCTGGCATATTGACTTCCAAGAAGGGTTGAGTTTTCAATGGATATATCATTCCAATGTGAAAAAGCATCTCCAAGAACCTGATCGCTGGTCACTGCAGGGCTATTCTGACTGTGTGCATTCAAATCAGAATATACGTAAACAAAAGCACCCGCAAATCCAACCATCAGTATTCCCAATATTATGGCAATTACCTTTGTTGAATTCATAATTATCAGATTGTTATCACTAAGGCCATAAAGGGTATTTTTCAAAATTAAATCAAAATTATATGCAAATTAATTGAAAATTATGCATGGACATGCCCCAGTGTGAACAAAGAATGTGATTCGCAATCTGTTTCAATCCATAATGGATTCCAAAAATCATGGAAATAAGTGAGTCAAAGGGATATTCCAAAATATAATTGAGAAGAAAAATTGAATGAATACTATAGGGATCAGACTGATAGAATAAGAGAGATTTATCAATTAATTATTATGAGAGGTATCATCATCTCATCCGGACACAATCCACCATGTCTTCCCTTAAAATATTTGGTATTTCCCTCATCATTTGTCCCAGGATAAAAGTACGAACTTGCATCAGAAGGTACACCAATATAATCGAAACTTGCTATTTTATGCCCGTCATATGAACCCAATAGCTTTTTAAAATTCTGCCTGCTGTTGTCGAAGATATATAATCGTGGGAAATCCCTGTTCAGTATATCGAGAAGGCCGCTATTGCCTGAAAAAAAGACCGATCTTGTTGATCCAAAGGGAGGAATTTCGAAAGCCGCTTTCAGATCACTATTGTTTCCCATATCAACAGGTTCTCCTGCTTCCACGTGCCCATGATCTGCAGTTATTACAACCCTGAACTTGTCCTTATGATCAGCCGCTACGTTCTTTATGAGATTTACCATATGACGAAGTGCTTCAAGGTTTGCCTCTGAATATGGGCCATATGCGTGGGAGAGCTTATCGGAGAATGGAATATACATATAGACAAAGTCATAATCTCCTTCCAGTGCCTTTCTGTAATGGTAAATGGCATCCCAGATATTGTAATAGTGAAAATGAGTGCCATATGTGCTGTTGGTAATTGTTGTTAACTCAGAATTTTTTATAAAGTCTGGAGATATTATGGCGCATTTTTTTCCATCTTTTTCGGCCTTCTCTACTATATTTTCCACCTGATAAAGATCCTTCATTGGAATGATATCCTTTATAGAGTCCCTGCCCTTTGTATATACAGGGGTATAACTAAAGTTATCAACTATTACCCCGAGCTTTTTCACGTATGTTGTTCCTCCAAGAATGCAGTGCTCTCCTGGCATCTGCCCGGACATCAGTGTAACAAGGGCTGTTGTAGTTATTGAGGGGAACACACTTGTTATATAAGGATCCTCCGGAGTGAGAATTCCGGCCCTTATTCCTGCCTTATATCCAAACCCATCAATAAGAACCACAGATAATTTTTTTCCATCTTCTGGTATCTGCTTTATAACGGGTTTCTTTGTAGGCAAACCCAGGCTTACCATTATATTTTGAGATAAATTGAATAGACTCATTCCATCATACTGCGGATATAAGAGATCAGATTTCTCCATTTACATACAATGCGGAAATAAACTTTAAACTATCCTACAGATGTTATATTTCAATAATGAAAATATATAAAACCATGGAACTGCCTCAAAGGGCTATGTTAAATATGGAATCGCCCGTCCAAATCCCATCATTATTGCTATAATTGTTCCGACTACCATCATTATCAGTATACCTGAAAATATGTAATCTTCCCTTTTAAAGGGTGTCTGAACATAATAGGTTCTTGTTGGGTATGCCCTGAAAGCCCTTGTATCCGCTGATATTCCTATATCCTTGGCACCTCTTAAAAGATGAACTATGGTTGGCACTATTGAACCTATGGCTGCTGCCAGTATGACAAAGGGTCTGAGAAACTTAGGCTTATTCCCACCGTAACCTCTCATCATGCTTATCTTAATTGACGTATCAAACGATTCAAAAACTGCCGGAACTGTCTTCATTGCCACAACAAGGGAAAATATTATGGGATCAGGTATCTTGAATTTACTGAGTGTTTTTATGATCTGAGCAGGAGTATTTGTCATAACCAGTAAAAGACTTGCCACGACAGCAGCAGTAAACCTGAAGGAAATCTGAAGGCTGTAATAAAGGGACTGCAATGTGAGGTTATGTTCATATCCTAAAATTGAGAAATAGGGTGGCCAGGTCCATATTGTGGTGAATTTGGACACAGGTGTGTGGAGTGCCATTGAAACTATGGACAGGGGCTCATAGGGGGCGTATCCCCATACAGTACCAATTATCACCGAAAGTATTAGAAAGCCTGCAAGATACATTTTCCTCCATCCATTTTTCAGGGATGCGTATGAGGCCAGTAATGCAAAGGTTATGATGGCGCCTATCCACCATATGGCGAATGTTGCGATTAGGACTATTATTATGGAGAGGAGAATCTTCACAGAGGCATTTAACCGGTAGTAAAATGTATCGTATTTTTCATATGTTGTAATCTCTCTGAATCCAGATATTCCTATTGCACCCAAAATAAGGTAAAAGGGTATACTTACACCAAACACAAAGAGAAGCCAGCTTATCACTGTATCCATAAAACTGTACATCTAGTTCATCACCTCTTCCTCTGAATGCCTCAAAACAAAATCCGATGGGGCCGTGACCCCGTATTCAGCTGACCTGCTGAAAATTACATCAGGAGTGCCTTCATGAACTATCTTTCCATTTTCCATAATTCCTATATAGTCACCATATCTGTATGCAAATCTCGAATCGTGGGTAACGATAAGGAAAGAGAAACCTCTCTCGCAGAGATTTCTGATCTCTTCACCAAGTATTTTTTTGTTCAAAAAGTCCTGTCCGGATGTTGGTTCATCCATAAGCATTATATGAGCTGAAGATGCAAGGGATGCAGCCATGCAGACCCTTCTTCTCTGCCCTGTGCTCAGCATCAAAGGATCACTCATTCTTTTATCCTCCAGAGAAAACATTTCAATGAGCTTATCTCCGATCTTTTTAAATTCTGGGTTTTTTCTGTGTTTTGCTGAATAATATATTTCAGATTCCACATTTTTGCTTACAAGCATCAGATCAAAGCTTTGGGGCAGGTATGCTATTTTCCTTCCACGAATCACATAGTCTTTTTTCGATAGATCTTCGCCTTCAACATACAGACTTGATGTGACCTTAAACTGCTTCTTATTCAGAAAATCCATGAGAGCCTTTATAAGAGTTGTCTTTCCAGCCCCATTTTTTCCCATGATACAGTATACCTGGCCCTTTTTCAAACTAAGGTTTGCATCCACTATTCTCTTTCCCTCCACTTCAGCCTCCATGTGAGCGGAGAGTATAACTTCCCCATTGTTTCTTCGCTCCCTCCTTGACAGATGAATCCCGGATTCCTTTATCTTTTCCCTTATTATTTCAGGATCCAGAGTATGGAGACCCAGCTCTTTGGCATAGATGTACTCCTCGGGTATCTCAATTCCAGCATCCAGAAGTATTCCCACATCCCTCATAAGATGCTCCTTTGATACGTTTAAAACTATTTTCCCGTTATTTATTACAACCACTCTGTCCACGAAGGGAAGGGCTCTTTCAACCTTATGTTCAACAATTATCTGAGTCATGGAACTTTTGTTTTCCTGAATGAACTTGAATATCTGTTCTGTTCCCTCCGGATCTATATTGGATGTTGGCTCATCCAGTATCATAATTTTTGGTTCCATGGCAATAACAGAGGCAAGGGCAACCCTCTGAAGTTCGCCTCCTGAAAGTTTCGTTGTCTCCCGTTCCAGGAAATTGCCTATGCCAACCACAGAAATTGCCTTGTTTATTCTTCTCTCCATCTCCTCTCTTGGCAGTCTTAGATTTTCAGGTCCGAAGGCTATTTCATCCACAATGTTATAATTCATCACCTGCCTTTCTGGGTCCTGAAGGAGAGTTCCCACAACCCTTGCAATATCAGGAAGTTTCATGTCTCTGACCTCTGTGCCAAGAAGTTTTATACTTCCCGACAGTTCCCCGCTTATAACGTTAGGAATAATTCCATTTATACAGTTAACAAGTGTGCTCTTTCCGGATCCTGATCTTCCAGTTAGGAGTATGCTCTCCCCTTCATTCACATAGAAATCATCAATTTCCAGGGTGGGCTTTTCATCACTTAGATAAGAAAATTTTAGATTTTTAATCTCTATGGCCTTCATTGTACCAGCACTCTGGAAACCCTGAGAGCAATAAGTCCTGCAATAATTCCTAAAATTATATTTCCAGGAATGGCCTCGTAAAAGGATATGAGGATTTTTTGCCAGTTAACTATACTACCATAAAGGAATGGTCCAAAGAAGCCTTTGTAAAAGAATGGATCCGGAAATGCCCAAGTGAAACCTATAATTGCTCCCGTTATGGCGGCTCCAATATTTGATTTATTCGATTTATCCTTTAGATTTCCAAACAGATTTCCTCTCTTTATGGTTATGGCAAGATCGATGAATAGTCCATAAGTTAATGCCTCGTAGAAAACGAACACTGGTTCCCCGCTGAATCCATAGTGGAATATATCACCAAGTATATCGAATATTGCAAGACTGAGCATTCCCACACCTGGTTTTCTAACCAGTCCAGCAACTATGAAAAGCACTATGATTCTTCCAAAGAAACCAAAACCTATAAAGGCGGAAAGACCAGGCGGCACTATTTTGTCCAAGAGAGGTCCAACAAAGAACTCCCAGACCACAGTGAAAGCTGCGCCGATACCTATATAGACAAAGTCGACTGTCTTGTATCCCTTCAGCCCTCCTGTCTTCATACTGTAAAATATAACAAAACCAAGAGCTATGAGAAAATATGCGACTATTATCTCCCAGGGTATCATTCCTGGAACATTAAGATCTCCATTTATGCCATTGAAACCCATTTTATTTCTATTTTTTATGACGCTGTGTTAATTATAAATTTACTACATACCCTAATTTCTTTTACGGAGAGATATGTATCAAATATATGCTTAAAATTTTATCATAAACCATATAGACAATTACTTTATGGCAAGATCAATAGGGTAAATTGGAAAGAATAATTTCAAATTTGAGATATAAGAGGTTTGATTTTAAATGCTTAAGTCGATCTTACTGGATTTTGATAATACACTATATGATGATCTTGGTGGCATAAGAAACGTATTTATTCAGCTTAGAAAGGAATACAGATTTTTTCGTCCAATACCCCTGGATGAACTCGTTTCTAGGTTCTACTTTTATGACTATGGTATGAAAAATATGCTCACAGTTGACCGAATGCCAGTTAATGAAGTGAATCTGAAAAGAACGGATCTATTTCTTCAGAATGTGGGCCTTCCCTTAAAGGAGGATATGGTTAGAGAAATTCATGAACGAATAAGATGCCTTCATATCAAATATGGAAAGGCCATCCCGGGATCCAATATATTCTTAAAGAAACTTCATGGGAGGTACAGAATTGGCATAGTCACAAACCACATGGGTGACTACCAGAGGGAGAAGATCACTAAGACAGGCATATCCCATCTCATAGATTTTATGATTCCAGCCTACGATTTTGGTTTCTTCAAACCGGATCCTGAAATTTTTCAGATAGCCCTGGAATATGCAAAATGCTCACCTGAGGAGACCATAATGATTGGGGATAACTGGAAAGCAGATATCCTTGGTGCCATTCAATCTTCAATAGTACCAGTCTGGGTAAATTTCAAGAACCAACCTGCCCCCGATCCTGAGTTTCCGAATATTCTTAGATCCTTTACACCGGTAGATGAAGCCGTTGAAAAGATAGAACAGTTTCACAGGGCAGGTTTGCCATTGATCAAAGTAGAGTGAAAGATAAATCAAGAGAAAGGGATTTCTAATTTAATGTTTGATCATATCCATACTCTTGCTGGAAATTATTAAATGAGGTCAAATGCAACAAAGGATCTTTTCTAATTTTGATAATTCTCCCTGTCACCATAAACTCCCTTAAAATATAATACATCAGTTGGAAATGCTTGTAAAAATCATATATGATTCAATATCTATAGAGAATGAAATAAAAAATCAATATAATTTTATCTTCCCTTTACTCTTCCGTAGAGAATCTCATAGAGTGCCCCAAGTACTATAACGACTCCCCCAAGGGAACTCATTTCTGATATAAGATCCCTGGCCTTGTAATATGCTATATGGAATGCACCAGAATCCGTTATGTTTACAATATAGAGATGGTATGTTTCGTCCCATTTTGTATCGTAAAAGTGCGAATACATGAAAATTGTGATTATTCCCATAATAAGCATGATTATGGGAAACAGATTCTTGAGGAAATATCTCCTGTCCGTATTATTCATGAAACTAATAATACCCAAAAGAATCAAGATAAAGCTGAATACCGTATTTATGATAAGAACGTCGTCGTTGAATATATCTGATTTGATCGTCATGGCATATGGCGCCACCACCAGTAGAAGAAAACCAATTATTATGTACATTATTGAAACGTACCTTGGCTCTATCCACTTAATCTGGTCAGAAGATTCATTATGACTCATATTTTCATTGGCCATAGAATGTTAATTTTCATTTTATCTTAAAATTAACCTATATAAGATAATTATGGAACCCAAATCTATGATTATTATGGTGTTTCAATAAGCATAATGCTTCTTCAGTCCTGAGGAGAAACAGATATCATGATGCTGTGGTTTTGTATCAGCCAATCTCTCCTTAACCTCCAATCTGGAAGAATTTTTTCCACTTCTGACCAGAATACCTTACCGTGGGATTTGATCTTGGTATGCACTAATTCGTGTATTATTACATAATCTATGCACTCAGGAGGGGCCATTCCCAGTAGCCATGAGAAGGTCAGTCTGTCGTCATGTGAGCAACTCCCCCATCTCTTTATTGCTTTACCAACCCGATATGATGTGTAATGGAAATTGTACTCCTTTGATAGAATATTGAGCCTTCTGTCCAGGTAGTCTTTTAATGCTTTGGTATAAAAATCCCTGAAAAGTATTCCATAATCTTCCTTACAATCATATCTTAGGAGAAAAGACTCGTCAAAATGGAGGCATTCTCCCGAATTAACAATCCTTATGTGGTAATATCTTCCAAACAGGAGATGCATTTCCCCATCAGTGAAGTTTGTTTTTGCTCTGGCTTCTTCATATTTTCTCCTTGCCTCCAAAACCTCATTTATCCATCCTTCATTTCTTTTGAGAAATGAACGGATTTCATCCTCTCCTGCTTCCCTTGGAAACCTCATGATAAAGGTTCCATCTCTCCCAAGACGAATATACTCGCTTTTCCTCCTTTCCCTTATTATATTGATTAACACCAAGTTGCCATTCAAGCTTACTTTCAGTGTGTCAGAACGTTTATCCTGCTTTTTATTCCCCATTTTCAATTGGACCTCCTTGATTTTCAATACCTTTACTGTAAACTTTTTTTAAATTCCTCTGACAGTATCTTCGCTTCGTTATCTCTCCCCTCCTTTATAACAAAATAAAGGGTATAAAGAGGCTCAATTTTTTTGTAAATACTGATTCTCTTAAGAATCTTCTCCTTTTCTGGGCGAAATCTTGCTGGTATAAGATCTAAAACAGTACCCAGATCGTAGTCAACTGCCAATGAAGCAAGATCAAATGCAATATCTCCGGAACATGCCTCTCCCCAGTCGATAATTCCAGATATATGGCAGAGGTCGTTCTGTAAAATTATATTATCTCTATAGAAATCACCGTGGATCAAAGTAAAATCTTCATCCGAAAGGTATGTCTCCAGTCTTCTAATTTCATTCCACAGAAATTCAAAGTACATCTTATCAATATATGTTCTCTCAATGTCTTCAAATTTTTCCATAAGACTCAGTTGTGATTTTACCCAGCTGTCGGTATCATTTATAACAATATGTCCTTTCTGGATACTCGTCATATCAAATTCAGATATATAATCAAAATACTTTGAAAAATCATGCTTTACACATTCATTCATTACCTTCAGCTTTCTTAATGGATAGCCTTCGATGTACCTGTACTTCCCTACCAGCCTTTTGTCTACAGACAGTATGTTATATCTGGGAAACCCGAAGGGGAAATTGATCAAAAGGTCGGTAATTTTCTTTTCTGCAATCAGTCTTTCCGATGAGAACGAATTTCTGGGGAATTTTAACACTATTTCATTATTGATTATTAAGACCTTATTATTGAAGCCAGAATTAACAAATCTGCTGCTTTTTACCTCATAATCTCTCAACAAAATCTTAGAGGCCTGCATTATATGATCTTCAGAAAACCCCTCCCAGCCATTATTTTTCACAATTACTGAATCCATACAAATACAATAATTCTCATACTCTAAATCCAAGTTGAACTTGTTTTTAACAGATCATGGTGCCCTCTTTATTGCAAATACATTATATCTTCGTATATCTAAAGGCAAACAGATGAACTCCTTTATTCCCGTTCTGACAGCCGTGGTGGTAATTGGAACGCTTCATATGATGGCCCCTGACCACTGGCTACCTCTTTCCAGTTTATCAAGGCGATTCAATTATACAAGATTGAGAACACAAGATATTGCTGCGATCCTTGGAATAACTCACTCACTTATCTCTGTAGCTGTTGGTATTGCGGCCTCAATTTTGGGACTTATCTTTGTTTACTACCTTAATGTTGGCTTCACCCTTGTTGGGAGATCCTTACTTGGCATAGTTGCAATTTACTTCATTCTAAATGGATACCTGGAAAGCAGACAGGAGAATCACCAAGTGAGTGAAACGGTAAAATCGGCTTTGGCAGTAAGTGTTTTCCCTGACTTTGCCATAATTCCATTTATGTTCTCTACCCTTAAAATGGATCTAATGAATGCTTCTGAGATAGTTATCTCATTCGTTGCAGCAAGCACCATTTCCATAAGCATTATGGCCTATATAGGTACAAAAGGACTTGGAAATCTTTTGGAAAAAATGCCACCTTATTACGTTGATTACATCATGGGAATAATTTTGATAGGAACTATCCCATTTGTATAGTTTCATTGCAGGCCTTTCTTTTCTTCCAGTGAATTAATAAAATCCATTGCTTTTTTGATTAGTTCCTTTTGATTGGCATATTTCAGTTTAGACATTGCAGCATCATAATCCAGCCATTCATAACCTATATGCTCGTTGGAAATTATGACCGGTGTCTCATAGTCAACTTCCCCAAGGAACATTATTAGATCCTTCCTTATGTTTTCCCCGTTGAAATTGAAGTAATATTTTGTGCTTTCTTCAAATCCTGAAATTATATGACATCTTATCCCTGCCTCTTCAAATGTCTCTCTCTTAGCCGCTTCTGAATTATTTTCTCCTTTCTCCACGTGGCCCTTTGGAAAATCTAAAAAACCTTCTAGACGTTTTAGAAATAAAAAGAGAATTTTACCTTCGCTTCTCTTAAAAACAATAATTCCTGAACTTATTTCATTTTTCATAGAGTGCATATTTTTTCAACGTATAAAATGTTAAACCTTTTTCCTTTTTTTAATTATGGGCCATTTGCAAATTGCTCCCTGTTTTTGTGATCTTTCCCAGATATGCATAAGCGAAGAAAAATGTCAAGGCAGAGAGCATTGAAAGAGAATACATAGCAAAGACCTCGTGGGAACTGAATATTTGAAGAAGTATTATTCCAAGGAACAGGGAAACCGGTGTCACAATATTGTAAATTAAAGAATTGATACCAAAATATTCCCCCCTCTGATCCTCGGGCGCAATCTTGGATATTATGGAACTTGATACTGGACTCATTAAATTTTCACCAATGGTCAGAATCACTATGGCCAATGCGAGAAGAAAGATATTTCCCGTGATTGAGAATATGAAGAAAGAAAGGGAATAGAAAAGTATGCCATAGGAAAAGACCTTATATTCCTTAAATCTGATTGCCAAAGAAGTTATTTTGCTTTGAAAAAATACAACAACCATAGTATTAACAGAATAAAGAATGGTAATGTAAACAGGATTCAGAAGCCACTGAGTGGAGAGATAAAGAGGCATTGCAGGCGTTTCATACTGGTTAGAAATTGCAAAGCAGATTGATATAAGTGTTGAAACCATTATTATCCTCCCGTACTGACCATTTATTTTTACCTGTTGCTTAGTATATTCTTGTCTTTTATGAACTTCAACAGTTTCCTGGAAAAAGTAAAGGAACAAAATAAACTGAAATATGGAGCCAAATATTGGGGCAAGGAAGAATATGGAATAAGAAATTATTGAAGCAATACCGGAACAGACCAGGCCTATGCCTATTCCCACGTTAGCCCATATTCTCATAATGGAGAAATACCTGCTCCTTTCATTTTCAAGACTCAGATCAGTGATCATTGTATTTTTGAGCGTTGATTCAAATGAACTTAAATATGAGATAAGGGTAAGCAACCCAAAGATGAAAATTATGCTGAAGTTGAAAAGTACTGTAACATAGAGAAAGGAATAGGCTATCAGGAGAAATAATGGCAAAATATATGTGAATCTTCTTCTCCCAAATTTATCAACCATTTTTCCTGATTTTCGGAGAAATGGGGATGATATAATATTGGATAATACAAGTATGATACCTATGTCTATGAAATTAAAGCCTCTTCCATTCAGATATAGTGAGAGCAATATCCAGAGTGGGTATTTAGAGAATCCGTTTACCACCGAATCTATTATGAGAATATCTAATTGAATTTTTGATTTCATATATTGTTTCACTCATATTATAAAAATGAACCTGTTTGGACCTCTGACCCTATTTACTCCTGTTTTGAAATGCATTTGTAAACTTTCCGGACTTAGAAAAAAAGGTGTGTATCAAATACTATTCACTTTCTAGATTTTAAAGATTCATTTAAGGGGACTCGATGGCAATCATCCACTAATTTCCTAAGATGGATTACGCCTCCAAATTATGGGAACAATTTCCCTTGAGAATATTTACGCCAGCGAGTTTGAAAAGGAAAGACCTTGATAGAATGCACATAATAGGAGATGCATGGCGGACGAATATTTATAATGATCCCTATTGAAGAGTGTGGGACACTATTCTAAGATCTACCCATATTGAACAGATTGTGCCATGTGCCCGTGCAGAATAGTGCATTGTCTATCCTGTCATCTCTCCTCTGTGCTATATTCCATCCAAGCATCTTCTTGTCTGCAGCAAATCCG
>NZ_JBLSDF010000042.1:0-14627 GCF_052315355.1 Cuniculiplasma thermophilum | reverse complement strand
TGCTGATCCCATGAATAAAGCTTTACTTTCGCATAGCAGTCAATTCATGGCTGGAATGCGGATTCCGCATTACGTTTAATTGGAAATGTGAAAAGATCGGTCATAAAAAGAATTCTCATGGGAGGTTTATAGGAAAAGTCCCTATTGAATTATTTTCATATCTTAGCAGGGCAGCAATAAATCCGAAAGCTCCCATACCTGCATAACCTGCAACGGCAAGTGTTCTTCTTCCAGCTGTGTCAATTAATTTAAAACCTATGTATGTTGCTGCCACATTTATAATAGCAAATATGGAGGCCGCTTTAACTGAAAATATCTCAAGAGAAACCGCTGTCTGTGCACCTGAAATGAGGTGTAGCGTTCTAATTATTTCAGGGCCGTAATAAAAGGGGATATTGATTCCTGTTATCTGTTGGAACATCATGTACAGACCGACTATTATAAACGCCCTTTTTATTCCTGGAGTCATTTTCTTCTTCGGTTTATCCTCTACCTTATATTCTTTCCTCAGTTCTTCCTCATTTGTATCAAGACCGAGTGTTTTAAGGGATTTAACCGCGTCTCCATATCTTCCTTTTGAGATAAGCCATCTCGGTGATTCAGGCATAACAAATCTGAAGGCAAGACCGATGATAGATGGAACCGCTGCTACTCCGAGCAAAATTCTCCAATCCAATGAAAAAGCTTGTGACGGTAAACTGTAGAGAATGGCGAGACCTATCAGATATGCTCCTAGAATTCCTACGGTTATCATCCACTGCTGTAATATGCTCAAACTGCCTCTTTTATTTTTGGGAGCCCACTCTGAGATATATGAGGTGGCGATCGCTGAGTCTGCTCCTACGGCTATACCAATCAGCGTTCTTGATATCAATAGCATTGCAAGGTCTACTGTAAATGCTGATAAAATGGCTCCTAGACTGTAAAGAAAAGCATCAAAAATTAACATGTACTTTCTACCGTACTTATCTATGAGACTAGCTGCAATCAAGGC
Organism: Cuniculiplasma thermophilum; assembly: GCF_052315355.1. Taxonomy (NCBI): domain Archaea; kingdom Methanobacteriati; phylum Thermoplasmatota; class Thermoplasmata; order Thermoplasmatales; family Cuniculiplasmataceae; genus Cuniculiplasma; species Cuniculiplasma thermophilum. Next base: position 13,633 of record NZ_JBLSDF010000042.1, on the reverse strand, counting down.
CCCAAAAGCTGCACCCAGCGATACGCCTGAAAATAGATAACCCGTTATAAACGGATTTGTTGATGTATAGGAAGTTGGTAGAAATCCTTGAACAATTCCTATATTTGATGTATCGTATCCAAAGAGAAAGCCACCAATTGTTGATAAAATGGTCAGCATATAATAAAAACGCGAAGCCTTCTCTGAATCCAATCTATCGAGTATTTTTTCATTAGATTATCATTGGTCATAATTTCCCTAAATTCATTACAAGTGATAGAGAATTTGAAGATTTCTATTCTGTTCTATTGTTTTAATATGAAAATTAACTCTCATTTCTTCTCCGTACTTCTCTTGGAAATTTATTAAAAGATCGACATCGACGGAGCGCCTACTCATTTACACCCATTTTTGCGTTTATATTGTATTTAAAGCTCTCGCGCATTAATCCTACTTACTAGACGAAAATAGGCTTATCACACTTTGTGTGTGTAATTTCGGACCTGGCATATCCGCAGAATACCTATTAACTGAGTTTGCAATTTAAAAAAGTATTGTTTGTACAGAAATTTCATCTTTTTTACTGGAAACTCGCTATTATTAGAAATATTCTCACTCCTTTGTTTCTGTTAACCCACCTGAAAGTCCGAAGATCCCGAAAATATGATATTTAACCTCAATAGGGGATGGGACCGACTGGATGTTCAAATTTTCATAGTATCAGTTCTGAAGTCCAGTTTCAGTCCAATCATTTGAAGTATTTCCACTCCAATTATGGCTGGAAAATCTATAATTTTCGAGAATTATGAATTCTGGTTCAGATATTATAATTCCATTTAGTTTTAGATACTCGAATGTCAATGAACTATGTAATTCCTTGGACGATGACCCTGGTATAGAAACAGGAATTTCACCGTAAGACATAAACCCAAGTTGTTCTGGTCTAATTCCACTGGGTAATACAGCATTTATGTAGTTACCTTCAGCTCCAGAATCTATCAGTGCGGAGAATTTGGCACTCTTGCATGTGCCCTTTACTTCAATCTGTTCGATAATCAATCCCATGTGAAAGAGCGTCCTTATGTCGGGTTCTCTTTGAATGCCTCAACCTTTCTGGTAGAGTCATTTATTATCAATGAGGCAATAATTCCTATCTTTTGCTTTTTATCCTCAACCTCTATATCTCTTGAATAGACAACAATAATACTCCAATAGCCCTGATAGAATTTTGCAGATGCAATTCTAGCTGGTCCGTCTATACCCAAATCCTTAAGGTGTTTTTCGACAACGAGTCTCACATCTTTGATATCCATCTGGACATCCTGATCCATACTATATATATTGTTATTTCTTTAATAAACATTGTTTTGAATTCTGCATTACTGTCATTAGATTTTCTATTAAAAATGCAATTCTAGAACAAAGTTTTAAGCTTTGAGGGATATATTTATGTTGAATATATTATATTTATGGGCCCGACCGGATTTGTTTAATGTTTTAAGTGAATACTGATAAATTAACAAAGATAAATGTTCTCTGCAATGAAGCAGAAGAAAAGTTGCTGGAGGTAGTTTTATATATTTCCAAGGTATATAGTTATGTAAAGCTCACATAAGAGGTGACAAAAATGATGTGCGGAGGTTCAGGCTAAAGGTAGGTTCATGGTTTCTTATTCCAAACGATAAGAATTCCTGCGTTAGGTAATGTTGGGTAATTTATTTGAAGAATATTAGGTTCTGATATGATTTCTCTAAATTTTCTTGGTATGACATATGGTTCTATTCGTGTTTCAAAGTTACCGAAATTTATTAATTGTACCAAAATCGATTTTGTAAAAGATCTTGTATACCCATAGTAATAATCCCTAGAAATGTACGTTTTTATCGAAGTAAACTCGATCTTTAACTCTTCTCTTGGCATAAGTCCTCTTAACAATACATCCCATGTATATAATAGAGGGGGTTCGGAGTTCCTGTCGATACTATATAGAATATATACTGTCTCTAATGAGGGTTCGCTCCGGCTATAGTTTATCAATATTTTCCTAATCTCATCGAAACTCATCCGTGAGGAATTACCTATGTCTTTCTTTTCTATTTCAACAGGAAGTATTTCTGGAATTATAGTTTCTTCTTTGTTTTCCGCGCTGTAGAAAGATAGTTTATATTGATAGAAACTACTAAGCTTTTCTTCTATTTCTTTCTTGTCTTTTGTAAGGTAAAAGTCTCTATCAGGTCCATATAATTCTAGGATGAAACTTCTTATTATTCCATTTCCATTTATATATTTAACGTGGGTACTGTCATACCCCCAGGTATTTACTAAGAATTGTGTTAGATTCTCCTTAATGCTGATGAAGTCATCATTTTGCTCAGTTTTCTCGAGAAGGGTAAGTTCAAGGTTGTATGATTTAACCACGGGCTCGCTAAATTCTCGCAAAAGGTTTTCTTCGTATAACTTAGCCACATCTTCATTGTCAAGCCCTACGATATCAAAGTTCTCCCTTTTAAGCCAAACTGATAAACCGAATTTCATCAACTGAGCGATTGTATCCTGATGTTTTGTAGAAAGTTCTTTAATTATATGTTCTGTGATTTGTTCTTTCGCATACGTGTGTAGCCATAATTCAGCAATGACACCCACAATTCCTGCTATAATTAGACTTGTTCCAAGAATCGAAAAGAAAGCGGACCAGAAAGGAGAACTTACATTAGGATTTAGGGAAACCGCCAAAGACAACGCTCCTGCCAATATTATTACAATCGTTATGCTGATTACATAACCAAGTTTGGTAATGAAAATTTTTAAATTCATTTAAACTAAAAAATACATCCTTTTATAAGAATGTTTTCTCATTTTTTAGCGTCGGAGAGCACGACACAAGATCCCCGTTATCTTTGTAATTCCGCACTAAGCGAAGCGGCATTGTGCTGTCAAGCATCCCCTTAAGCTCTCTCCCCTTAAATTGCACTCCGCAGGAGAGAATAATGTGCCCGGAGCGAGCCGGAAGTCCTGCTACGCAGGACCGAGTGGTGTAAGCGTCAGCGGTGGGTGGTGTGGAACACCAAGCGAAGCGATGGTGTGTAGCACCACCCATACACCACGAGCGGCGAGCACAGGACACCACCCCGGATGAGCGTAGCGAAAAAGGGGCTCTTTCGGAGAAAGAGTGCGAGCCGTAAATCAAAAGAGGGGTGGATTGCGAAGCAAGACCGGGTGAATTTTGATTGGAGGCGAAGCATGGGGTCCTGTGCTCGGCGTGAAGGCGAGCGGAGGGCACATAGTAAATAGCGAAGGCTCAAAGAGGGGTGGCTGAGCGGAGCGAAGTCGGGGTGAATTTGAGCCGGAGCTTGTCATGTTTGATTTAATCTTAAAATCTCGCTCTTTATGTCATTTATCACATCAAGATTATATATTGATTTTTTACCGTCTTTTTTCATCGATATTACATAAAAAACCTTACCTCCATACTTACTCTCAAACAATTTGTGTGTTTTAGCCTGTAGTTCATACTCTTTGTAGATTTCTGGAATATGAGAAACTCCATAAGCAGGTTTGATTTGTAAACCTATTAACTTATTGTTGACTTTGATAACGAAATCTACATTGTAATGCCTATCCATTTCGTCTGATGCTGGTTCTATCTTGACGCCTAATATACTTTGTAGCTGACCATATATGGTGTTTATCTCTGTATTATATCCGTCATAGGTCCTATCGATCACCAAATTTATGATGTAGTTAATACAGTCTTCTTCCGTAATTTCTTCTATTTCAGCTGCTAAAACCTCTGTTATTTTAACATATAATTTTCTTCCTAGCTCTATCAAGTGTTCCTTTGGTCTTACGTTTTTATAGTAATATTCCTCCCATTCTTCTTTATTTTTGGGAGCACATTTTCTTATTTCCTCAGCAACCTTTCCAACATTTCTTGAGTAATTAAGCTGGAATCTATTGGTTGCGCTGTTCAATATCCATTCTTTAGGCATTTTTTGCACTCTCCGTTTGAAACTTTAAGAAATATTCTTTCTTAGAAAAATAATTGTTACTTACATCGGCAAGCCCCATTTTGATCAATTCCTTATTTATAAATATTTTATTTTTAAGATATACGTAGGCCTTTAAATTATCTTCTGAAGTAGTTGGAACAGAGTCAAATTTTATTGTTACTTCTTTACCATTTACATACTTTGTAAGGTACTCGAGGGCTAATTCTCTTTTAGAATCCTCAATTGTTATCCCTTGCAGTGTCACAACAAGTCCCGTATCCAACTTGATAGTGTCTGGGCCAATTATTTCAATAACCTTATAGAGTCTATCTCCGTTAAATTTAAATTTATCAGGATCCATAACAGGCGTTGCATCTTTAATAGATGGGGTATATGTTTCGCTATCAGTAATAATTGTATCCTTTCTTTCATATATTTCAAATATTTTATTGCTAAAGAGCGTTTTGTTATAGTAACCTACCTTTTTCTTTATTACTTCAAGAAATGCTGGGTTTACTTCATAGCCTATAGAATTTCTTTCAAGTTCGCTAGCTGACTTCATAGTAGTACCACTTCCTAAAAAAGGATCTAGTATCCAGTCGCCCACAAAACTGAACATTTTTATTAGTCTCTTAGGAAGTTCTTCTGGGAACATAGCTTGATGCTCTACTTGATGTTCTCCTCCAAATGTCCAGTGCCCTGAAAAGTATTCCTTCCATTCTTCCTTTGTTAATTTCGATAACTCTTTCCTATCTGGAGTTATATCAGTCCTAGTTCCTGGTTTCTTAAATATTAGAATGAATTCATAATCTATTTCTATTAATCCGTTAGGTGGATAGGGGTAGGAGCCCATAACATTAGCTCCTCCTGTTGTATTCATTGTGGTTTTCTTTTGCCAGATTATAGAGCCCATATAGTCGAAGCCTATGTGCTCACATTGGGCTATGATTTCCGCATGCAAAGGAGCAATTTTATATCTACCATAGACTATGCTCCGCATGAACTGATCTCCAATATTTATGCATAGCCTTGTTCCAGGTTTCAGCACTCTAAAACACTCCTTCCAGACTCTATATAGATCCCTCAGATATTGGTGAATAGTCTGCCCATACCCTATTTGATTATATGTACCATAATTTTTCAATTGCCAATAAGGCGGAGAAGTTATTATCAGATCTACCGTTTCCTTATCGATCTCTTCCATACTTCTCGAATCAGCAATTATGATTTTGTGTGTCGTCATATTATAGCCTCTTCCTTAGTTCCGCAGATACTATCGATTCATCTGATAATAATATTTGCGATTCCATGGTATAGTATCTGCCAATCTTTTTCTTTATTAATGTGATTAATCCAAGGTTCTGTAAATAGTTTACGCTTTGAAAGAATGTTGATTTGCTCATTCCTTTGAGAAGTATGTTATCGTTATTGGATACTTCTGCGTAAGCCTTGTTGGTATCCTGATTCTTTATCAGCGATGCAAGTATCAACAGATCCCTGTCTCCAAGATTTCTAAGGGTTTCGCCTTCAACTTCTATGTAAGCCTGTCTTAAGGCGTTCCTGACATCTTCGTCACTCCATTTATTGTTCCTGCCAAGAATTTCCAGTGCTTTTATTCCTATTCTGGCATCGCTCCTGTAATCCCTTACTAACATGGCAGACAACAGACCTATAGCCTCCTTGCTGTAATTATAAAGGCCTTCCTCTGCCCTCATCTCCAGTATCTCCTTCATCTCATTTGCTGTGTACTCATGGAATACTATATGATCAGGCTGAAGCGAACTCTTAACGCTTTCGTCGTTCATATCCTTGTACCAGTAGACCTTCTGCGTCAAAAGAATGAGGTTTGCTTTGGTGTGTCTGGTTATATGATAAAGAATATCATAGTCCTGCAGGAAATCTACTTCGTCCAGAATAACTAGGGATTTTCCAGATAATAGTGAATCGAATCTTCTTTTCACTTCATCGATATCGTGGCCTCTGCTGGATATTTTTGTCATTGTCCTGTATATCTTTATGGATGTCGGGTTCTCCCTTGCATTTACATAATAGTACGGAATGGATTTGCTCTCTTTTAGAGCCTTTGCCATTGTCAATGCACTGAGCGTCTTACCAGATCCCTTAGAACCGTAAATGATTATGTGCCTTGGCAGATTCAGGTTAACATAATCGGCAAGGTCATTTGTTACTTTGTCCAGTTCGCTCCTTATCAGTATCTTATCAGGTTTGTAATCCATATCAAATAAGAGAGCGTTCTTTATGTTGCTTGTCTCCTTTGCTCTCTGCTTTACCTTGCTCTCAAGGAATGCATAGGGATCTTTTATGGGCAAAGAATCACCTTGATTCAGCTTCTCATGAAAGATTATTAAAAGTATCGAACAAGTAAAACGGCTGGTTTTTCAGAACAGTCAGAATGAGCTATGGAGAGAGAGTGTCAAAAAACGAGTGAGCCTATTTTTTGATTTGATTGTAAAAAAATAAAATGGAAAAATTTTCATTTTTTCGGAATGTAATGTCCATTGTATCAGATATATAATATATAATAAAGAAGCCCTGACGCGTTCGCTGACTCTCTCTCTTTCAGAGAGACTGCGATTCCTCCCTGATTATTCTTAATACAGGTGTTATGGAGCATCCTATGGCTTTGGCTATTGCCCTTGCGGATAATCCTTTACTTTTCAATTCCAGCACCTTCTTTTTATCTATGAAATATCCGTTTTTAGTCTTAAGGGATGGCCTCCCGAACTTTATGCCTTTACTCAAAGCCTGTTCTCTGCCTGCTTTTGTTCGATAGTTTATCATATTCCTTTCGAACTCTGCGAATGCACCTAAAATCTGCAGTAAAAGCCTGCCGTTTGGTGTTGTTGTATCTATTCCTGAATCGTTTACGCTCACGAATCCTATGCCATTCTCCTCAAGGAATTCGAGCGTTTTTAAAAAATCTGACAGGGAGCGGGCAAACCTGTCTATCTTCGATACAATTATGACTCTGGGCTTTCTTTCAAGGGATTTGAGCATCCTTTCGAACTCAGGCCTCTGCGTGTTTTTGCCGGATTTTGCCCTATCCTCAAAGAATTCAACATCGTAGCCCTTAGCCTTTGCGTACCTTAAGATTTCGTCTTTTTGCCTCTCGTTTGAGCCCTGTTTTACCTCCTCCTGAGTGCTTGCGCGAACATAGCCAAAGGCGAGCGTCATTTAAATCATAGAATTTAGTTACGCATATGTTATTAAAATCCGGTGTTTAGTGACGTTACTAAAATTACAAGTTTGGTGACAGTGAGATCACATGCTATTGTTTTTCGAAGCTCTACGTTTCGAGTATCTTCTTAGGAGCACTAATACTCCAAAAGCCTATAGAGCAGCGTAGAACACGGTGCTCGCTAGTGAGTTGAATCTTATACATTCATACAAATAATAAAGGCCGACTGTTAAAACCACTAAACCCGAAACTGCAATGGAAGTGGAAATGATAAAGTATTCTCTCCGGCTTAATCTTTGAGTCATAAGATCTGCCTCACGATTGAACTTGAGAGCATCTGAAGACACAGATATTGCATTTGTATTATTATCTTCTACCCATTTTTTCAAATTCTTCTCTTGCTCCCTTTAGGGCACGTAAAATACGGTCTTCCTTTGGAGTGTGCTCACCTATTACTGTGAAGAATTCCTCATCAGAGTTTATTTTCCCTTGAAGGTAGAGATCAGATGCTTCTTTCAGTTTCTGTTTATAAATATCGGAGTCAGAATCGTCAACTATGTTGCTATAAATGAAGTTAGGCTTTGTCGTATTTGACCTGTAAATTATTTTTCTTCCAAAACCCGTTTTAAATCTAATAGATTGGGCGGTAAGAACCACAGCAGCGAAGGTCAGTGCATCTACAATATAGTAAAGTGGAGTATAATAAGGAGATGAGCTGGGTACAAAATATAAAACTGAGAATAATACAAGGAAGTCAACAACTGCTACAATTAATAACGGAACCCAACGCGTAAATCTACCGGAGAATGCCATTCTACTCCCTCTAATGTCTGAATGTTAATTACTTTTTCTTTTAATATTTCAAAGCTTTATAACTTAACGCTACAAGTTAACCGTTACTTGGTTAACCGTTTCTTAATATCCAGTTCGATGTTTTCCAAGTCTTTGCCCTTTTCCTTTTCAATCCTGTTGAGGTCTTCTCGCCACTTCTTAATGAGTTCTTCCGATCCGAAGTACTTTGAATATCTCTTGTAGGTTTCATACTGCCTCTCCGTGACCTTAAAGCCCACTGTTTTCGTGTATTTTTCATCATCAACTTTTGGTTCTCTGCCCTCATCTGAGTTCTGTGATATGAGGCTGTCCAGGCCTCTTTTTTTGATATCGTTCATCATTTCACCCTGAGCTTTCTTTCAATCTCTTTTGCTAATTCAAAATATGATCTGGATGCAGGTGCAGTTTTACGATAACTCACTGCAGGTTTTCCTGCCATGGTAGAATCTGTTATGGTAACATTTCTCGGTATTATGGTATTCAGCAGATCCTTAGGGTAATGCTTCCTTAGATCGTTCAATACCTCCTTTGAGGATCTTGTTCTGGAATTATACATAGTAAGCAACATTCCAAGCAGTTTTACATTCCTTGAGAGTCTGGAGTTCACGAGTTTTATGACTCTCATGAGTTGTGTTAAACCTTCAAGTGCGAAGAATTCTGCCTGTACTGGGATAAGCACATAGTCGGAGGCAACGAGCGAGTTCAAGGTGAATAAGCCGAGGCTGGGCGGGGTGTCTATGAGGACAAAATCATATTTCCCTGACATCCTCTTAAGTTCGTTGTCCAGTATATACTCCCTGCCGATTTTACCGTTGAGCTCAACCTCTGCACCTGCGAGGTCTATCGTGCTGGGAACTATGTCTAAATAGCCCTTTGTGATTATGGCATCTTCGAGCCGGCCGTTGAGCATGACATCGTATATGGTGGATTTTATCGAGGACTTGTCTATGCCGAAATGCGTTGTGAGGTTGCCTTGAGGATCTATGTCTATAAGCAATACCCTGTGCTTCTCTGCAAGAACTGAGCCTAAGTTCGCAACGGTTGTTGTTTTCCCGCAACCTCCCTTCTGGTTCGCCACTGAAATTATCATTGTTCATACTTGGAAGGAAAGAGTTAAAAGTTTATGGTTAACCTGTGTGGAATAACGGTTAGCGGTTAACTTTGAATTGTAAGAAAGTCTTTAGTATTTTTGAGTGAAGATTAGTATGTGAGAAAATGGCAGACTTTCCTTCTGATATACAAGCACTTGTTGTAGGGGGGATATTTGTTTTTATCGGCATATCAATACTGACAATGCAAGTGGCATCTGGAAGTTCGGTTGTCTTTATTCATAATATTGGGTGGGCGTTCTTAATTGGAGGTGGTATCAGCCTTGCGGCCGGGCTTTTAGGGGTTTATGAACGTATTAGAGGGCTATAGAAAGTGATCAGGTATGTCAGAATCTCCTGAAACTCCTCAAGTACAAAATGAAGCAATTGCCCAATCAGTTAAATATGAAACCAAAGCACCTGATTCTTCTGAAGTAAAACCTCAATTTAACCATAGTGTAAAAGTAAGTATTGATTACTTTTTTTTCTTGGTCTCATTCTTAGCAGTTATTATTTTCTCTATGACCCCATTGCTAAGCAAGGCGCTTCCTGAATTAACTCTATTTGCAAAGGTTGTTGTTCCTCTTGTGGTGCTGGGGGTATTCTTTGCGTTTGTTGGTACACATATTGAAATCATAATGCTGAAACAAACATATAATTTGCATATATCTGATATTTTTTTCTTGATAATTTTATTAATAGAATTATTTTTTGTATCGTATTACATTTACTTGTGAGCTAATCCTTTTTCAGTATCTACTAGCGTCTCCTTCAGAGAATCTATTGTCATCACCGTAGCATTTTCTCCTATTCCCTGATACTTGTCAATGAGCTCCTTGTTAGGAACGATTATGATAACCTTGAGGTTTGTCTTTGCTATCCTGTCTTTTAGATCCTCCATGCTGTGCTTTAGGCCTGTCTCGATTTCAACCATGAAGAAATCAGTTTCGATATCGAACGCTCCTCTCTCACCTGTTGTGGATACCCTGTTTATCGATATGCCGTGCTCCGTTAATATATCAACAACCTGAGACTGCATTCCTGTGTGCAGGTTCGATAAGTTGGGGCTCTTTGAGTAATACATCACTATGGGCTTTCCGTCCTTTATGTATTTTACCCTGCCTACCTCGTTGTTGTTCTTAAGCTCTTCAAGCACCGTTTTGACCTTGAGCTTTGCCTGATCCTTCTCTATACCGTATTTGGCGGATATCTCCTTGCCCATCTCTGTTGCATAGGACATCCTCTCATTAAGAATGCTAAGAACCTCCTCCCTGTAGTCTATTTCCTTCCCTCTCCCTCCGGCTTCCTCTTCCAACCTTTCTTCCTTCACCGTTGCTATAATCCTCTGCGATTCCTTATGTTCGTTTCCGTCTGGTATGTATGTAAGCACCGGAGAGAACTGCTGGCTCTCAGGGAATTCTATATCCGTGAACTGCCTTGGCTGTAATATTGATACGGCGAACCTTACGAGCGGATTGTATGAGAGCATCTGCAGATCGGCATCTCCCAAGCGGAATGTGAATTTCGTCCCGAAGTTTGCCCTCATCTCAGGCAGTATGTCGATAAGGTTCTGCGTTATTATCCATAGCATTCCCTTGTCCCTTATCTCCCTGCTCATAACATCAAGTATGGTATGATAAGATTTTGTAAGCCTGTGAGCCTCGTCTATGCATATCAAGACATCTTTCCTTTTGCGTTCTTCCATTTCCCTGTATATCTGCCTGAGCATCAATTCGGCGTAGAAATTCTGGGACTGCTTCGTCGGTAAGGTTGAGAAATCGAACACAATACTCTCACTGCCTATCTCGACACTGCCCATGTCATCGATTATAAGCGATTTCACATTCTGCTCTATTGCGTTGAGCGTTTCGATCTGGTTCTTCGAGGCTGATTTTCTTTTCTCGGATATCGTTTTCATGAATGTTTTCCAGTCGTTGCTCTGGGAGGCGATCTCCTGCAGAAACGCGGGTGTCTGCTGTAGCTGTATTCCCGTGCTAGTCTTCTCGCTGAAAAATGCGGTCATGTAAGCCTCTGAGAAGGCATTTATGTCCCTGAATGGATTCGGAAGGCACTGCTTCGCATCTATTACTGGTATTCCAAGATGGACTTCATGGTCATCTGGCTTGAATGAGAATATGATCCTCTGCTTCTCGCTGAATTTAGATAATAAATGAATTGTAAGATAGCTCTTTCCCTGCCCCGATACACCTGTGATCGATACGTTCCTGTTTCCCTTGTGCTCTATGTAATCCCTTAAGTCAATTGCTCTTGCTGAACATTCCTCCCTCCTGAACTTTCCCTTTTCTAAGTCTGGAACAATGGCATACGCTAGTGCTGAATGGCCTGCGAATCTCTTAAGCCTTGAAAATGGGTTATAGAAAAGCCTCTCCTGATTTCTTATGGGCAGTTCTATTATCGGCTTTGAGAGTATCTTCTTTGCGTTTACAAAGTCAGAGAAGCCAGTTTCCTTCATAATCCTGCTCTTTTGTTTTCCAGATATTTAATCGTATTTGGCTACCTTTTAATTATGTATCGCCTGTGTGGGTTTACCACGATTGTGTAATGCTCAACGCTGACCGTGTGTGTTTCAAAGAAATACAGTATTGCTATTGCAGATAGGACTGCAAAAAGCACAAGCGAATACTCTAGGCCGAGCATTGTGTATATGAGGTAAGCAGGGAAGAAAAAGAGAACACCGAATACGAGTATGTAAATCAGCAGTGTGAAGGCAAAGATTATGATTATGATTGCTCCTATGACAGCGTAAGCGATGCCTGCAATGCCGAGAATCTCGTAAAAAATATTGCCCGAGGTTGCCATGGTGATAAGATGCTGGAATAATCCGTTCCATAGCAGACTCGTTATGAAAAATGCAGGGGCCGATATCAAAAATGTCAGGATTAATGTATCCTCGTCCATGCTTTACCTCTGTGCCCTGAATCTCCTGTTTGGTGTTATCGTTGCAGATATGGTTGCCTCCTCACGCCTGAATATGAGGCCGCGCTTTGTTATAGTGAGATCTATCCTGAAAACCGGATTCGATTCATATTCCAAGTAGCTTATGTCCGGATTCCTTTCCATGAACTCCCTCATCTCGTTGATTATTCTCCTTTCCTCTGCTTCGTAACGGTTTACCGTGTTTTCTATCACTTTTTCCTGCAATCTCTCTAGCGTGCCTCTCCTGTCTGCCGGATAATCGTAATGGACAGCGATCTCCTGCTGTGGCTTTTCGCCTCTCCTTATAACTATCTCTCTATTTTCCATCTTCTTTTCCTCCATGGAGGAAAGATAGCCATGTCTGTGCTTTTGCAATGAATTCAGATGCTTTCAGCGAATCAGGTTCGCACAAAAGGACATAGGTTAAGGGATTTTCAGGGAATTTTTTTGCGAATTCCTTTTTAAGTCTTGATATATCTATGGTTCTTTCCTCCACAGATAGTAAAGGCATTCATCAGGTATTATCCTAAAAAAATAGGTTTAAATACTTGAAAAAAGCACCTATTTATCCTGTTTATCGCTGTTTTCTCTATTATCTCCTTCTTTATGATTAAGGCTATCCTTCCTCCTTCTATTGTATTCGAATGGGAATCCTCTCCATTCCTTATATGTTTCAGAGTTAAGCTTGAGCCTGAAAAAGCCGTAATATGTGCCACAATTAAGGCAATAGTATTCCGGCGTTTCCATGAAGTTTCTTGCAAAGAACAAAAAAGTTGCCTTATCCATATATCCAAGGGTATTCTTGAAATTGCATCTTGCACAATAGAGGACAACCTTGACATAGTGTCCCAAATGTTGTGTATTTATAAAGGATACCTCCTTTGGAACATTTCCTTAATCTCATCAATGCATTTATAATATCCCCTCAATGATCTCATAGACCATTTGTCATTTATCTCTGCTGCTCTCAGATAAATGATCTTAATTGCACTCTCTTCAGAAGGCATTGAATCAATGATCCTGATCCTTCTTCTTATCTCCTTGTTCATGCGTTCTATGAGATTTGTAGAATGTATTGATCTCCTTATGGATTCAGGATAGTCATGATACTTCAACAGAACATTCAGATTTTTTCCATGTTGTATAATGGTCTTGGATATTTTGAAGACCATTTATTCTTGAATTCATTGAATCGATCAATTGATTCATTCCTTGATCTTGAAAGGAATATATTTTTCAGATCATTATCGATCTCATTTCTATCCTGCACCCTCACATGTGTTTCAAAGTTTCTTGATGCATGTACTGTGCATAGCTGGAAATCAGCTCTTGGATATATCTGTTTTACCTCTTCCTCTATTCCAGGCAATCCATCTCCTATGAATAAAAGAGGTTCTTCAACACCTCTTTCATTTAGATCAATGAGAACATTCCTGTATGCAATGTGATTCTCAACAGGATTCATGTAGAATCCCAATATTTCATAATTACCATTCTCTCTTATTCCCATTGCAAATATGACACATTCCTTTTCAACAGTATCCCTTCTTAGAGAGAAGAACATTGCATCCATGAAGATTGCAATGTATCTCTTATCAAGTGGCCTTGAT
>NZ_JBLSDF010000041.1:0-15014 GCF_052315355.1 Cuniculiplasma thermophilum | reverse complement strand
CGATAAAAGGAATCTATGGATTTATTGAGCGAAAAGTTACAAAGTTCGGATCAGGGGCAAAGGTAGATTGTCCCAAGGAGTTCCTTGACAGGAAGGTTTATCTAATAATAACTAGGGACAAGGAATAGTGTCCCACACTCCCTATTGAAGAAACATTTCCTTTGCTTAACTTGTATATTTCCCATATCAATATGGTAAATGATAAATCTAATGTAACCGTTTCAAAACCAATATAAAGGTATATGCATACAGATCAATATGGAAGGGAATCAGGAAGATTTCTTTGACTTAGACGATTTCGAATTGAAAGGAAAGACCATACTTTTGAGGCTTGATCTTAACTCGCCCATTCATCCCATAACCGGTGAAATAATGAGTGACACCAGGTTTCACTCTCATATTAAGACAATAAACAGGTTGAAGGATTCGAAGGTTGTAATACTTGCACACCAGAGCAGACCTGGAAAATATGACTTTGTCTCTCTAAAGGAGCACGCAAGAGTTTTGCAGAGAATTTTAGGGAGAAACGTAAAATTTGTGGATTCCCTCTTTGGGAGTGAGGCTATAAGGGCAATTCAATCCATGAAAAATGGAGACATAATAATGCTGGAAAATACAAGATTCTATTCAGAGGATGTGGTTCTGGACACAAATGATTTGGAAGTGATGGAAAAGACAAATTTCGTAAAAAATTTATCAGCAGTTTCTGATTATTTTGTGAATGATGCATTTCCCGCCATACACAGGAATCAGACATCTCTGACAGGATTTACAAGAATGATTCCAAACATTGCAGGACTTCTAATTCAGACTGAAACTTCCTCGTTGAATGAATTTTTAAACAGGAAAAATGGGAAAAAAATCGCTATCCTTGCAGGTTCTAAAATTGAGGATTCAATTGCTGTTTCCAAATCATTCCTTGAAAAAAACATAACTCAGGAAATAATCGTGGGTGGTGTTGTGGCAAATGCATTTCTTTGGGCCTCCGGAAAGGATATAGGCCAGAAAAACAGGGACTTTATCATAAAAAATAACAAGAAGCATGAGACGCTCATAAAAACGTGCAAAGAACTTATTGAAATTTATGGAGATAAGATAGTAATGCCTGAAGACTTCATACTTAATCCTTCAAGGTCCAGAGTTCATTATCTCGATAAAATACCCAATGATCAGATACTTGCAGATATAGGTCCGGATAGCATTGCACTGTTCTCTGAGAAGATTCGGGAGGCATCTGCCATTTTCATAAATGGGCCAATGGGAATGTATGAGCTTGATGATTACAGTAGTGGAACCTATGAAATACTGAAGGAAGTAGCTAATGCAGAGGCGATGAAAATAGCGGGAGGAGGACACACCATATCGGCCATTGAAAACTTAAAGATTCAGGACAAAATTGACCATATATCAACGGGAGGAGGGGCACTCATAAGTTATTTATCCGGTGAACCAATGCCAGTCCTGGAAGCTCTGAAAAACAGCAGAAAACATTTCAGGGAGATGAAATAGATGGAAAATAATAATCAAATAGAACAGGAAATTGAATTCCTTGAATCGTTCATTAATGCCTCTGAAAAACAGATCAGCATTTTAACTCAGGGGATGGAAGATTATGGAAAAGCACTGGCAATTCTTCAGTCAAAGGAAATCGATGAAGCATCGGAGACTCTTATTTCCATTGGTGGGGGAGTATTTTCCAAGGGAAAAATTGAGAAGTCTGGCAACGTCCTTGTTGCAATAGGGTCTGACCTGTTTATAGAAGAGGAAAGTTCAAAGGCTGAGCTGAGATTGAGAACCCTCATAGAGGAGGTCAGAAAATCAATTGAAAATCTGAATAATCAGAGATACGATGCAGTAAGAAGGTATCAGGCAATTATTTCTGCAATAAATAATTCAAGAAACGGACAAGATGTCGCTAAGAGATAAACTCAGGAATATTTTTTCAGGAAGATCAGATTTTTTAAGAATCGAAGAACTGGAGGATGAATTCTTCAACGTCCTCCTTGAATCTGATGTGAGTATTGAAACCACAGAGTATATACTCCAGGAGTTCAAAAAAAGGGCAAAGGAAAAAAAGCGGATGAAAAGGGATGAGGCCATGAATCTTCTCAAGGAAATCCTCTTAAGAATCCTCAATGAGGCAAAGAAAGACTTTGATTTTCTGGGTCAGGAAAAGAAGCCTTTTATCATACTATTTATTGGAATTAACGGCACAGGAAAAACCACAACCGTCGGAAAACTTTCCAATTACCTGCTTAACAATGGGAAGACTGTTGCCATGGGGGCATCAGACACCTTCCGAGCAGGGGCCATAGATCAGTTAAAAATTCACGGTGAAAATCTGGGTGTAAGGGTTATTTATCAAGGCATGGGAAGTGATCCTGCTGCGGTTGCATACGATACAATTGAACACGCCAGGGCCAGGAAACTTGATTACGCCATAATTGACACTGCAGGAAGAATGCAAACAAACAGGAACCTTATGGAAGAAATGAAGAAGATAAAGAGAATATCAAAACCTGACCTGACAATACTCACAGTGGATGCAATGGCGGCAAATGATGCAATCGAGCAGGCCTCTACATTCAAGAAAGAGATAGGTTTTGACGGTTTAATTCTGAACAAGATGGATACAGATGCTCGTGGAGGGGCCATATTCTCAATTGCACATCAGTTCCAGAAACCCATATACTTCATTGGAGTGGGACAAAGTATGGAAGATCTGATACCCTATGATCCACATTACATAATTAATAAGATATTTTCATAATTACTTTATCTGAGACATTATTTTTGCCACTTCCATGGGTGCAAGTTCAGTGGTTATAAGTGGTATGTTTTCCACATCTGACAGTCGAATAGCAAGCTCATCAACACGATCTGCCTGAATGTAAACCACTGCAGCCGGCTTGAGAGGATGTACACGTATTGCAATCATGGGGCTTCTTCCCATTTTAACTTCCGTAAAGAATATGACTCTTTGACTTGACCAGCCGTAAAGTAAACTGTATTCTGAATATGAAAAGGAAAGAATGGCCTTGACACCGTTCACAATTGTGTATCCTCTTACGTATCTGTTCAAATCAGCGGAGGATGTAGCCTTGCCTTCTATACGACTTATTACGTTCTTAAGATTTACATCCCTGTGATAGTCCCCGATATCTATGAGGGCTTCATAGGGAACCCCGGAATTGTATCTCCTCAGAATTGAACCGCCGTGCTCCTTCTCTATTGCAATCAAAGCATATACAAACTTTCTTATTGTGCTGATTCCAGGTGACTTTCGTCTTCCAGATTCGTAATCAGTGATCATTGACAGGGGGACATCCATCTCTCTGGCCAGTTCAGTCTTGGTAATTAGAAACTCCTCTCTCCACTTTTGAAGAGTTTTTCCAAAATTATCTGAAAGAGCTATTTCTCCTGCAATCTTCTCTTCAATGTCCATTATTCTCCCAATTTAACATACTATAAAAAAATGACGAAATAGTATTCGTCAAATGACTAAATCTTTTGCCCGTGGAGTATGGATTTCATGAGGAGACTCATATGACCTGCCTCCTGCATCCTCCTAACCGAATATTGGATCCACTTCTTTCCAAAGGGAATGTAGGAAAAGGTCTTCTCCCCAGCCTTTTGAAGTTGTATGAGGTACTGGTTCCTTATTCCGTTAAGCATTGCATACCATACCTCTTTCTTCTTTTCCTTATTGATCTCTCTGGCTTTTTCTATTATCTTATCATCGTGACTTGCAATCATAAACTTCTTTGCATTGTCGAAAAGGTATTTCATTATCTCAACATAATTCTTATCTATGTCTTCTTTTGTCTTGTATGCAACAGTTTCAGGCTCTGTATATGCACCCTTTACCAATCTTACTGTTCCACCCTTTTCAGTTAATCTTTTCACATCATCGTAGGTTCTCTTAAGATATGCCTGGACACAGAGACCTATATTCTCATTGGGCAACTGAGACTCATAAAGTTCTATTGTATTGTCAACAAGTTCCGATTCCTCCATATCAACCCAGGTGAATATACCCTTTTCACCTGCAAGTTTGACAATCTCTGAAAAGTTCTTTTTTGCCATATCAAGACTGACTGAGAGGCCAATTTGGGTTGGCTTTACGGATATTTGAGTTAGTGGATCGTTTTTCTTTACCTTTCTGAGTATTTCCCGGTAGTTGTCCATGGCATCTTTTATGTCCTTCTGATCTGTCAGAGCTTCACCTAAGTAGTTCATTATAGCACCGATTCCAAGCCTATTGAATCTTTTGCCTCTTTCAATAACATCGTCAACTGTTGGTCCCGCAATCCATCTTCCTGCTACAAGTTTTTCCATAAAACCGTTGAACATAAAATTCGATCACTGGATGTTTTACGAAGATTTATTCTTTTATTTGTGTTATATGCCCTACATAAAAAAAATTTATTATGAAAATTGAATGAAACCTTCCTCATATTAATGCTATTTCATGGGGAATTGAACCTTTATATGTTAGTATGCTTAATTTGCTGTAATTTCAAAGGACCCTTTACATTCCTTAATTCTCCTCCATTCTAAAATATTTTATCTATGTTATCCATTCCGTTTATGTATATTGTTATGTAGACTACCATTCTGATGAGAAAATGCCCAGACGGAAATCCCCCTATGATCCCTGCATAAGGTGTCTCTGAATATTGAAAAACTTCCAATTTAAAGTTGTCAGGCGGCACCATTATGCAAAGGGAAAGCAGAGGCGGATAGAGGAAGACATTAAAGGAATTAACCTTAAAACGGCGTGCCTAAATAAGCAGATTTTAAGAATGTACAATTTTAATTTACTCCTCTTTGCTTTTCTGCCGGGGTGCTAAAATACTAAGTAAGACCATGGCAAGGATCACAAACGGAATTAAATAGTTCTTCTCATCTGTATAACCAAAATTGGTAAAAAAAATCATCCACTCCATTAGTGAATAAAATATAATCGACATAATAAAAATACCCAATATTGCCTTATATCTGAAAGAGCTTAATTCCGAATATTTTATATTTTTAACGAGATAATCCTTATTTTTTATCAGTTTCCGCATCCCGAATAAAGCAGCAACAATCAATAAAATTGGTAATATTAGCAGGCAAAGGTGTAAAAATGAAGTGATGCTCATTTCTTCACCTCATGAAGCAGTTCCCCACGAATTCCATCCTATTTTACTAGACAAGGCTTGGGCTTCTCCTGCAAGTGCACTTGCAACTATGTTCCATGCAGGGTTATTGCTAACCACGGGAATATATGGAAAAATTGATACTGTGCCTTTATTCGTATAACCGTTCCAGGAAAATGACGATAAAAGAATTCCAACTACTATGATCCATGGATAGTAGAAATTTACGCTGTAATATTCCCAGATAAACTTCGGTTCTCCGCTCAATGGGTTTGCATATGTGGAATCATACATTGTGTGTAATTGATTACCCATGTAACTCTGAACAAAACTAATTGCAAATCCCGCAGACACTAATATTGCAGTAATCTCTGCAAAAAAGGCGCTGGATAATGCACCGATGCCATAATATGCGCCTACGCCCCCAAGTGCGGTAAAAATATAACTTGCAATGTTACTCCATCCTATTAAGGTTTGAATTGTATTGTACTCCTGATTGTACCATGACTGCGCAGTCTTACCTACAAAGAGTATGTTTATTGTATCATGTTCACCATAGTTTAGCCTGCCCCAGTGACCAGCCCATGGAGCATACCATGGTCCGGGATACCACCATGATATGCTGAAATAATTTACAGACACCATTGTGAACTCACCTGTCCACCTGGGAAATCCTCTGGGATAGGATGCTGTTGAGGCCTTAGTGACAAAATACCTTGAATTGTTTGATGATAATGTTAAAACTGTGTTTACCGGAATTTTAGGATGCTCTCTTATGTAATTGATAAATTTGAGTCCTGCTTCCCTGTTTTCCTTTCTGAATCTGATCTTTTCCATATTGGTAATCTTGTTGATCATACTTATGGCTGAAGGATTTTTCTCAAGGAATTTTGGAAACAACATCTCAACCTCTGAATTTTCGGAAATTATTGAATTAATGTCCTTTCTTTCAAACATGGTATTAGAGTGTTCCCTGTTCATAAGCCATGAATTGAATAGGTTAGATAAATTATCTGAAATGTTTGAAGGATTCTGAATCATGTAATTTCCCTTTCAGATTTGATCCGACACAGAAAATACATGGTTATGGTTGGTATGGGTTATAACCGAACCCTGAATAGATATACCTAAAAACATAACAACCACACATACTGCCGCTACTTCGAGCAAGTTCTTGCGTTTGTTCATATGTGCAGAATAATTGTATACATATGTATATTTCTATGATTATTTTTAAAAAGATTTTGAATAATATACATTATATCTGAAATATTAAACATTCTAGTGTTTAAACAGGAAGGATAATCTCGATCTTTTCATCTTAGCGTCGTCATCTGGGCATTCATAAAGTTACAGTAACAAGACAAATTAATCATGGCATGGGAGAGATAAGGAAGAAGAATAGGAATGGCATCCAATATTATTAAGAGACAATATCATATTAATACGAGGAGAGAAAGAACACAAAATATAACAGTAAATATCTTGAAAAGCACAAGGAATTGGGTGCAAAAAATGTCAACAATTTCTTCAGTAAAATTATATAAGTCAGGTATCCTGAATTTGTCACATGGATTCATACCATCGATAAGTTACATCTGAACCCCATACTTACAGACGGGCTTTACGTGGATAATACACCATCAGATACATCCGTGGAAATGAAAATGGTGAGAAAGCAAATAACTCTCACGAACTCCCCGGACTGGTAAGATTTCTCTTTTCTATCTATGAAGAGTGATATTGATCTCACCGCACTAAACTTAAGCCTGCAGTTGTATGGAATTGATATAAGAAATATTGAGAAACGTTTTGATGGAAAACTTTTCAGCCCATAGATCGGGAATCTCCCTTCTGTATGACATAACTTTCATAGCATCCTTACAAATCCCCCAATGTTCAAATATGGACGCACAAAGGATAACAAGGAATAGAAGCAGGTAAGCTTTTCCCTTGTAAGGGAAAGGGAGAATGAAAAACAGGTGATGTTTGTCTGAGTCCGGGAAGTCTAAGGGATGCTAAAACAGTGAAGAATAAACTAAAAAGGACATATCATTCGGCGTCGAAAAGAAATGCATCACACTTTACAGAGACTTATGCTTTCTGGACCAATTCAATATCATGAAGATTTTCCCTGCAGGTAGATTTTTATAAGATGCCTATTAGAAATAATTTTCACATCTTTTGATAAATTGTTTTGGCATTTCAGGTTTTTCCTCCATTCCTTTTAATTTCCATTTACAAATTACAATATGATTTCACGAACATGGTCATATAAATATGAACCTAACCAAATTTTAAAGCAGAATGCCTCAATATGTTCTTAATTATGGATACCATGAAAAATTGCGACATGTTAAGAATTAAGACATTTGATTTCCCCATAAACAATTTTACTGAATCTAAAAATTGTCCTTCGAAAACCTTATCCTTAGACTATTATGGGTGTGATAGTGAACAATAGAATTTACCCCGCCCTCCTGATTCTTTCAGCCATTTCACTTTCCATTGGAGGTTATTCCCTTTATGCGGGAAGGCTTGTTCCATTTTTTCTTACTATCCTGACTGTTGTAGCAATAGGGGTGCTGGTGATACTTTCAATAATTATGATTATCTATGAAAACAAAAAGCTGCGCATCGTTGGTGTAATTCTGGCCATAGTATCTATTATAACCTCTTTGAATTCGTCCCATATTTCTGCGCTGCTTGAATTTGGTAGCAATTTTTATCTTTCAATAGCAGACGTAACAATGATAACTGGGTTTTTTCTCTTCCCCACAATTTATATTATTGTATTTTTAATGAACTACGTCAAAGATGGTGGTCATGATTAATGGTTTAATAACTGCAGCAGGGCTTGGAACAAGATCCGGTCTGGATGGAAAGTTTAGAAAAGAAATGCTTTCTCTCTATGATATCAGGGACGGAAAGATCGTTCTTAGACCTGTTATTGATATAGTAATATTCAGAATGAAGAATGCAGGAATTAGAAGAATTGCGGTGATTTTAAACAGAAGTGACAGAATCACCTATGATTACATAAACCGTGAATTTCCGGAAGTCGAGATAATTTACCAGGATAAGCCCGATGGATTTGGAAATGCCGTTTATATGGGCAGAGAACTATTTAAAGAAGGTTGCCTTCTCAATGCAGGAGATGGTTTTATCCTTGATCCTTCCTACTACAAGAATCTGATAAAAGGTGAAGAATCTAAACTGACTTTATTTGAGGTTGAAAATCCGGAACACTATGGTAATGCAAAGATAAATGATAAGACAGGAGTTGTGGAGGAAGTTATTGAAAAACCCCCTAATCCCCTATCAAAACTTGCCCTGGCTGCTGTTTATTATTTTAAAGAGCCATTTTATGAATTTCTGGATGTTGAGAGAGTTGAATTTACAGATTATATAAGAAATGCATTACTGAATAACTACAGTATCAAATATAATATAATCAAAAGGGAAGAATGGGTTAGCGTTGGTAAGGTTGAAAACTATGTAAAAAGTGTGGAAAAAACTTACAAATATTTTAAAAATTTTGTGACTACTTAATGATTTTTCTGTAAGCTTCTGCGCCTATTAGGGCCAGAACCACTATGATTATACCTGCAATTGCACCATAAGAATAGTACAGAAGTCCAGGAATCTTTGAGAATGTTACTGATTCCTTTAGTTCTGAGAAGTACATGGTAACATTTCCCGATGGTGATGATGTTTGATAACCGGCTGGTGCCGTTACATTGTAATCATACGTTCCAGTCATGACAAGAAAGCCCACTGAGTTGCCAGTTGTATTGTTATATGAATTTCCAAGCTGTACCCCCCACTTGAGACCTGAAGGGAGACCTGACTCATTGAATATTACCCAATCATATGAATTGTTCTGGAACTGATAGGTGTCATTTGTGAATCCGTAATAGGAGTTGTTAAAAGCTCCACCAAACAGTACTACCGTATTATTTGCGCCATAGACTGAAAGAGATTGACCATACTTGGCAGAGGGTGCCTTTATATTGAGCATTTGCCATTGATTGGCACTGTTGAATATATATGTGACGTTAGATGGATTTCCGTTACTTGTAACTCCACCATATAAGAGAGTAAAATTGTTAAAGCTGAAGTAATTTAGAGATGAAAATGCCAGAGCTGGAGGATTTTCAGTACTTTTAACCTTTGACCACGTTAATGACGTTGTATTAAGGATATAGGTTGAATTACTATAAGAACCGTTGAAGCCACCATACAATAGCAGATTTCCATTGGGCAATTCACTCATTGCCGTACCTTCCATAGCTGGAGGTACAGTCCCTTTCGTGGTAAGTTTTGACCATGCATTGTCCTTAAAAAGCCATGTTGAATTTGAGTACCCGCTGGAGGTTTTTCCACCAAAAAGAACAATTCCCTTAATTATGGGTGAATAGGCCATAGAGCTGAAGGCTCTAGCGGATGGGGCCAAAGTTAGACCTTTTAAAGGCGTCCATGTAAGTCCGGTAAATATCCATGTGTAGTTGAAGAGTGTGCCATTGTTTTCTCCCCCAAATAACACAATACTTTCACCTCTTGGATAATATGAAGTAGCGGATCCAGCCATCTGAGGTATGGAACTTTGACTTGTAAGCCTTGACCATTGACCACTCTGGTAAACCCATGTCTGGTTAGAGTACGCCTTTACGACCTGAAAAGTCTTCTTTCCACTTTTATTGAAGCTGAGATTTAGCATTGTCTGACCGCCAAATAGTACAACTTCCTGTGATGGGATAAAACATGACATTGTTCCGTTACTGATGGGCATTGGGCCAGCTACAGATGTGTCGTTCATCCACTGATATTTATAAACTGTTCTATTGTACTGATACTGCGGAGTTGCAGATATTCCGTGTTGCGCACTCACAGGTACACCAGACGAAAGGAATGAAAAAGCAAACACTATCACGGTCAGAACTGTAACAGTTCCAACCAGAAATTTGTTGATCTTACTCCGGTTTAACTTATGAGACATTGACCTTAAATTGTTAATTCATTAATAAATATTCCATAAAATTTGCATTTTGATCTTAATAAAGAACCCATGCAATCTAACCTTAAATCTTCCTTTAATTTTCTCTATAGGCTTATTACTATGGTAAAAGTCAACCTATTTTCATTTTTATTATAACGCTCACAGTTTGAAGAAAATTTGAAGAATAATAAGAACTTATTTTGCGAGTCCGGAACTTTCCTTCCAAAGTGTCTTTGGAGTTACCCTTTCTCTGTATCGTTCTGCATTTTGCCTGAACTTCTCCACATCGGATATTATATCCTTAAGATCTTCCCTCAAATTTCTTGCAGGCTTATATCCTAGCTCCTTCAGCTTCTTATGCTCAGGATTGTAATAATGCTGATCCTTTTCCAGCCTTGGATTTGGAACGTGGCTTATCTCTATAGTCCTTCCAAGCATCTTTTCTCCACTTTCCTTCACAAAACTGGCGATTTCGTTTATGGAATAATGCTCATCGAACTGGTTGTATACCCTATATTCACCATCTGCAGCGGGTTTTTCCAAACCAAGTGTGAGGCAGGTAATGCTATCTTCCAATGAAAGAAAACCCCTGCGCTGATCTCCTTTACCATAGGCAGTTATTGGCATTCCGAGAACTGCCTGAGTACAAAATCTATTCAAGGCAGTTCCCCAGACCTCGTCGATGTCAAATCTTGTATAAAGTCCAGAGTCCTTAATTTCCTTTGTTCTTGTACCGTATACGACACCCTGCATTACATCGGTTATTCTCAGTCCCCAGAGACGATTTGCAAACATCAAATTATTTGAATCATGAACTTTGCTCCAGTGATACCAGGAACCGGCAGACTTTGGGAATGGAAGCGTATCTTTTCTGCCATTATATTCAATTTCAAAGAAACCCTCTGGGATATCTATATTGGGCGTTCCATATTCTCCCATTGTACCAAGTTTAAGTAAGTGCGCCTTTGGTACCAGGTCTTTCATTGCATATACAAGATTAATTGTTCCACCCATATTCTGTAACAGGGTCTCTCTTGCCTGTTTGAGTCCTATCATTGAATATGGTGCTGATCTCTGTTCTGCTAAATGAACAATGGAATCAGGGAGTTCTTTTTTGATTACAGAATATATAAAGTCTGGATCGTTTACATCTCCCTGGTAATATGAAATCTTTTCCTTAAAAAAATTGGCTGCATCATCAATCCTCCTGTTTATTTCTCCTATGGGAGTTATGGAACCTGAACCAACTTCTTCTACTCTCTTTCTCGTATAAAGGGAATCCACACCGACTAATTCATGTCCTTTGTTTAAAAGCCTCAATGCCAGTGCCCATCCAATATATCCATCAATTCCCAGGATCGCTACCTTCATGATTATGGGTAAAGGTTTTTTAAATAATAATTTAATCTTCTTTCACATTCATTGAACATATAAGACTATCTCCGTGATTTGGTGCCAAATCATAGGAGTATAATTATGTGGCATATGGTTTAAACCTCCACAAGTCTCTTTTATATTAACCATTTTGGCTTCTTATATTTAAAAGGGAATAACAATATAATCTATCAAGAAATTCCCTATACATGAGATCAAAAATTTCTGTAATAGGCGCCGGAAATGTAGGTGCAACAGTTGCTCAGTTTCTCTCTATTCAGGATCTTGGAGATATTTATCTCTTTGATGTAGTAGATGGAAAGCCAGAGGGAGAGGCTCTGGATATGATGGAGGGAACTCCACACTGGGGTGTTGACAATAATATAAAGGGATTTACTACCACAAATCCTGAAAACTATTCTCATCTTAAGGGATCTGATGTTATAGTGGTCACGGCCGGTCTCGCAAGGAAGCCGGGAATGAGCAGAGATGACCTTCTTGTGAAGAACATAGGTATAATTAAGGATGTGGCAGAAAACGTAAAAAAATACTCACCGGAGTCCATAATTGTTATGGTATCAAATCCAGCTGATACAATGGCTTATGCTTTCCAGAAGGTCAGTGGAATAGATCCTAAAAGAATAATTGGTCTCGGGGGATCCCTGGACAGTGCCAGGTTTAGAACTTTCATAGCCATGGAACTTGGAGTTTCAGTTAAGGATGTAAATGCATTCGTTGTAGGTGGGCATGGAGATGATATGGTTCCATTTATAAGATATTCGAGTGTTGCAGGAATGCCTATTTCCACACTTCTTTCCAAGGAAAAGATAGATGAGATAGTAAAAAGGACGAGGTTTGGAGGAGGAGAAATAGTTGATCTGCTTAAAACAGGAAGCGCATACTATGCTCCAGGTATATCAATCACCGCAATGGTAGAATCCATTATCAAGGATAAGAAGAGGGTAATTCCATGTGCTGCATATATGGATGATGAGAATGCTAAGCACTATTCCGCTAAGGGTCTGTTTATAGGAGTGCCAATTAAGATCGGAAAGGAAGGAGTGGAACATATCTATAAGATCGACTTCAATGAAGAGGAAAAGGTGTTGTGGAACAAAACAGTCGAATCTGTAAAGAAAAACGGAGAAAGGGTTGATGCTGTCCTTTCACAGCACTAAAACTTTCTTATATTAGTTTGTTAATTTTTTCTCTTTGAGATATTCGATGTAAAATTCTGGATATTCTTCGTATTGTATAGGATCAACAAATCCTGATTCCATAAAGCCCTTTAACCTTAAAAGGCATGAATCGCATTTTCCACAAGCCTTACTTCCACCTTCATAGCAGGAGTGAGTGAGTTCATATGGTGCCTTGAGATTCATTCCCATCTTGATTATTTCAGCCTTTGACATTCTCTGAAGAGGGGCAAGTATTTTCAGGTTCTGTCTTCTTGAGAGACCAAGTCTCAGTGACCTTTCCATGGAGGATATGAACTCAGGTCTGCAATCGGGATAACCTGAATAATCCACAGCGTTTACACCGATCATAATAGTGTCTATGTCATCAATATCTGCATAAGCTCCTGCTATTGATAGAAACACTATGTTTCTGGCAGGTACATATGTGTTCGGCACTTCCTCACGTCCTATTTTCCCCTCCTCCACATCAATATTGCTTGTAAGGGAACTACCGCCAATCTGGGTAAGGTCTATCTTAAAAACTCTTCTCTCTATACCGTAATGTTCTGCGATTTTCTTTGAAGATTCCAGTTCTATTCTGTGTCTCTGACCATAATCAAAACTGATTCCAATGACATCGTATCCCTCTGAAATTGCGTAAGCCAGCACTGTTGTGGAATCCAGACCACCCGACATAAGAACGATTGCTTTCATCTTAGATCCTCTTCCCATGTGGCCTTTTGCCCTGGCCCCTCATATACTGAGAACTCAATTTTTTTAACGTTCTCCCCCAGCTGTACTTTTTTGATTAACAGACCAGTCATGTATCTTGCAAGTTCCTCGCTGGAACTATGCATTACGTCACAGAGGTATACAAACTCGGCAGGAACCGACATTTCGAAGGTTTCATACTTGATATGATAATTCGATCCTTCAACTTTATACTCAATGCCTTCGCCATTAACCGGAAGTATAAGTTTATGATCCACTTCTTCCAGCATCTGCCTTAGTTCCCTTTTTATCTGAACAAAATCTGCCACCATTCCATTTTTCAATTCGCCTGATAGTTTAACATCGATTGCGTAATCGTGCCCGTGAAGTCTACGGCATTTTGCGTGTTCTGGTATAAAATGAGCAGCAGAAAATTTCAAATTTGTCTCCCATCCGTCAATAAATATACTCATCATTTTTTGTTCCTCCTCGATCTAATTTTTTCCCACTGGTCCTCTGAAAGCATGGACAAATCATTGAACTGACCTGCCCCTCTCAAAAATTCCCCACCGTCAATCCTTATTACCTCACCGTTTATAAAAGATGAATAATCACTGAGCAGGAATGCTGCCAATTCTGATATTTCTTTGGTATTTCCCAGCCTTTTCATTGGGTTCTTATTAATAAGGTAATCCTCGAATGACTGATCAGGTATCAGATTTTTCCATGCTCCTTCTGTTTTAAATGGCCCAGGAGCAATCCCATTGGCCCTTATTCCCTTTGGCCCCCATTCAACTGCAATGCTTTTTGTAAAGGCACTTAGTCCTCCTTTTGCTGCGGCGGATGGTATCACAAAACCTGAACCTGTTTCTGCGTATGTTGTTAATATACTGAGAACAGTGCCCTTTCTTTTGTTTTCTATCCATTTTTTGGCTGCTTCCAAAGTGATATTTATAGAACCATTCAATACGATGTTTATCACTGAAAGAAATGCGTTCATTGAAAGGTCTTCTGTTTTGGATATGAAATTACCGGCCGCATTGTTTACAAGACCATCTATCCCGTATGACAGAAAAAGATCATCAATTATTTTTCTTACGGTCTCATATTCCCTTATATCTACTGAGAAAAAATCGCACTCTGCGCTCAGGTCTACAATTTGTGATTTGGCCTTTTCTAGTTTTTCCCTATCCCTTCCGAGTATGTAAATACCTGCACCATAGGATGCCAGTGTCTTAGAAATTTCCAACCCAAGTCCACTACCTCCACCGGTAATAAGGTAGAATTTTCCCTTAAATGGTGTTCCCCCTAACATGCAACTCCATGCTTTACAAAGCCTTAAATTTTACATTAAACTCATAACTAAATTTGTGTTCATCATTTTCTTATCACAAATGCCTGAAATCGAAACAAATAGAATAACATTTTATGATTTCAATTAATTACCAAAAATAATATACTTATTAGACGTGACTTTACATCTATTTTAATTTTGTAGACCTCCCAATATGATTTTCAGGCTGTTTTTCTAAACCACTATTGTGGGTGCACTACTATTTCAATACCTGATCAAGTTTCATGATCATTCCAATCTTCCTTCCCGTTTCT
>NZ_JBLSDF010000040.1:0-15639 GCF_052315355.1 Cuniculiplasma thermophilum | reverse complement strand
CCGGGATCTTGTTATGCTTTCAAGATACTTTCTCTCATCATCCGTCAGGGTGATGTGTGGCTTAACACGCTTGAACACCATAGGTAGATATGGATACTGAGTATAAATAATTGTAAGTGTATTATGGAAACGCTATACTAGTCCATTAATGTATATTCCAGAAAATACCAAGGCTGTGGCATATATAAATGAGAGTTTTGGTGATACGTTTTTATTCCATTCAAATCATTCCTCAGGGCTTATATTTTTTATGAAACAGGCAGATATATCTTCAATAGTTCCTCCAATTATCAAAGAGAACAGATCCTTAAATGTATCCCAGTTGTCCTGTTTTCGTGGGGTTCCCATATACAGCCTAACACAGGACGAAAATAACACACAAATTTCTGGGATATCCCAGGTGATATTAGGCAGCTTCGGAATTTCCTCCAAAAGGGTAATCTTCTCCTCTCCAAGTCCAGGAATTTTTCTAATTGGAAATATATCCTCCATTGAAAATTCCATTTCATCTTCCTATTCAAATCAGTATAATGAATTGGTTAGGGAACTAAATTTTTCCTCAAAATTTTCATTTGCGTATTTTATAAATTCAAGCAGAGTTAAGGCGATTGCAGGAAATTATTCAGATGGTATTCTTACGGCAAGGGTACTTACCAGTAGTATTAAGGAAGCCGTCGGAATTGCACTAACGCTTCAGTATATGCTTGGGAGCAGTTTCATTTCCCTTCCGGAGATGGACTCAGTGGTGATTATAGTTTCGGGTAATAATAGTTTCATATTCCTTCAATATTCCCTTATAAGAAGCATATTATCCATGGAAGGTGTTGACCTTTGATTTTCAGATTCCTAAGAATGACGGAATTTTACATAAAACACACCATAAGGTCCAGAGCTTTCATATTCATGATACTTCTTAACATAATGATATCCACACTTCTCGGATTATTACTTTTTTTCTCCACTGCATTGCTGAAAAGCTTTGTCCCAGGAAACATCCAAACAAGTGGACTGCCTGTTGTTCTTGTGGAAAGACTCTTTAATTTTCAGTGAGCCAATATAATGATATATATACCAGTATTATCAGCAGCATTCTTTGGCTCTACTGCGCTTCCCTATGAGTATGAAAGGGGGACCATATACAGCCTTTCGTCCCTTCCAGTAAACAATATGGAAATAATTATGTCAAAAATAACAGGTGCCACCTTTCTTTCATTCCTTTCAACCATGATTTTGGTTTTTTTTCAGGTCTTATTTTTTATTTTGCACTTCAGAGCCCTTCCTGGGATTACCTTTCTTGTATATATTTTACTTATACTTCTTGTAACATTTTCGGACGTGTGTTTTGCTGTTGCTGTGAGCGCATTCTTCAAAAATTCTGGATACTCGTCTATTTCCTTTCTCATAATCTACCTAGTGGTGTTGGACATTCTTTCCCTCATAGCCACTGGATCAGGAGTTATATCTCCAGTATTCATAAAGACAAACACTGATAGGATAATATATAGAGTGTTCCTGAATGCAGATCCTTACTTCCTTACATATACATTCTCATTGTCTCCCCTTAAGGGAATCGGTCTTATCTATATCTCAACCATCCTTGTTTTTTATTCAGTGGTAACCATATTAATTGGATATGTAATATTCTCCTTGAGGAGGTCTCTAAAATGACGTCTATTGAAATAGAGAAACTTAAACTAAGGGCCGATGGAAAATACATACTGGATATAGATCAAATAAAATTCCAGTCACCTTATGTTTATGGGATTCTTGGACCCAATGGTTCTGGAAAATCAACCCTATTAAAGGCAATGTGCGGAATAGAAAACCGCTATGAAGGTGCCATAAAGATTGATGATAATAACGTAATCACTCATCATGACTATATATCCTCTATTACTGGAAGCTTAATTGAGAACCATTCTGAAATTATCTGTTCGCATAGCCTTCTTTCATTAACCCAATAATCGTTCAGATGAACTGATTTTAACTTAGTATTGCTCTGGAATCTTTCGGTGTTTATGATCCCTATATTCTTGGAAAGATTTATCCCATGGGGTGATAGTATTATAATAACATCTGAATCATCGTTCCCCGTTAATTTTGAAATTGCGTGATTCATCTTTTTACTCTCTTCGTTAGGCATATCAATTATTTCATCCCCATGAGGGATCATATAGACTCGATTCAAAACCATACATACTGCAATCATGAGGTTGAGATAAGTTTTAAGATTTAATGGGTTACAGAGAATATGGTGCATAGATTTATAAATAATTGAGAAAATGGGAAACTTAAACTCAATCAGGTTCCTTTTGATAATTTATAAAGATAGTGGAATGTTTCGGAGGATTAGTCTTATAACCATTAATGAAAAAAGAAATCGCCTGATTCTTCATATTTAGGCATATTGGAAATTTTTAGAAATGTTAACCATTTGTTGCTTGAACAGATTATATGCCCAAGCATATCCCTGGCTATGGGAGCAGTGCATTACTTCCCATTCCTCAATGTGATAGAAATCGCTCTTCAAACTATAATCACCAAGGTCCCTCAGGATAGGTTTCCCATTTTATGGAATTATTTGCCCTTATTTTTATTTTCAATTATTTCCGTAATATTGCGGGATGTTGTATTGCTTAGCTTAACTTTCTGCTTGATGATCCCTATATTTTGCATTTGTTATGCACAGACCTCCCTAAACTTGAAAATTTAAATTATTACCTGATAATTCTCAGGATGGATATATGATAGGGATGTGTTATTTTAAGAGGATGGGACTAATGCCATTGGATCATACAGTATAATTTAACGTTTGGGTGGATTAATGCCATTAAACCGGAACAGTAATCTCTGAAATTTAGAATACTCCGATCAAAATTTATTATCTATTTTTCTTAAGATATTCCCGCATTTAGAAGTGTCCACTATACGAAAATCATGATTCGCTAGGATAAGGTACTTTATCAAATCCTTATTCCCTCTAAACCAGTATTTTCCGATCTCTTCATAAAATTCAAATGGCGTTCCCAGCTTATCTTTTTGAATTTTTTCCTGTTTCAGTATTTTAAAAATGTCATCCCTATCATTAGAAACAATTTTTACATCTCCCTTGAATTCTTGAATTATACTGATCAAGGACCTTTCACCAAGATTCTTTCCTGAACTTGGTTCCAAATTGGCTTTCCTTATGTCCAGTATATCAATGAGATCTCTCCAAAGGTCAAGCATATCGTCAATTACAGAATCAGAATATATTACATTATTATTTTTTTGCTGTATTTTATTTAAAAATGATTTGAACTCTTTCTCAACGTAATCTGTTATGATTATACTCAGACCCTTAGGAGCCTTTATGCTGTATGAAATTGAACTTCTAGGTAGGGTTCGTATTATGTTGGATATTACATTTGTATCAAGGAGTCTTATTTTCGATCTCGCCATAAATGATCACATCTGCTGTTTCCTGATCTATAACATTTTTCCTGAGTAGTGCATCAACATATTTTTCTCTGTTCGACCATAATGTGTCCTTGACATCGGAATTTGAGGTGTAATATTTTCGCAACTCTTCGTCGACAGCGGGATGAAAATATATGTAAAAAGTCAATTCCATAGGTTCAAGAGTTTTGACCAGGTTCTTAATATTATTAAGGATTTGGATTTCACCATCTTCAATCTGGAAATCCCCTTCGCTTATGGTTTCGCTCTTCAACTTTACGTGCTTTTTGTCTTTCCTGTTAACGAATAATTTGCCGTAACCTTCTAGTTCATTTATTTGACCATTTACCTCATCACTAAATGGACCGTATCGATAAGGTTCAAATGATGCAAGACTCAAAATATCTTTTGGGTTATATCCATTCTTCACAGCATAGGAATAAAGAAATAGAAATATGGCCTTCTGAAGGCTTAGCATTTCTATCTCCATATCGGAACTAAGATACAATATTCCTTTATCTATTAGATCGCCTACCTCATAAATATCAGGTTTTTTCTTAGTTTGGGGCACTTCTGGTAATAAAGGATATAAATATAAACCTATATTTCCTTCCTAAAATATATGAGGATTACCTTGACACCAGGGGATGAAAATGCAGAGAATATTTTCAGCTCTGTCTTTACCAATAGAGAAAATGTCTCTAGGAATGGCCCTTCTCGAGCATATAGAAAGATCCCGGGGGTTGCTAATGACAGATATTTTACAGAAGTCTTTATTCCTATCAGACAGAATGAAATAGAAAGCCAGAAGGGATATCAAAAATTCGATGAATTGATTGATAAAAAGGTAAAATCCAAGGAAGTTACCGATAACATAAATATCATTTCGTTTTTTGGTGACGAGCACGTTAACCCCATGGACATAGTAAAATTTGAGGACGTAGGGCTTCTGAGTAATTTTGAGACCTTGTTCAATGATCATATGATATGCACACCTTACTCCTTTAACCTCCATCATGGAAGCTATGAAGATATATTCTCTAGGGTGACTAGTATATTTGATTCCTTCTCAACCACCTTAAATAGCAAAAATTTACTCGGATATGTACCGGTATATGTAAACTATAGGGAAATTGAAAAACTTGTGACATATTATTCAGGAAAGGATATGGGTAATGTTAGTATAGGGACAGGGTCAAAACTAAATGCGATACCACTGATGATAGACTTTAAGGGAACCAATCCGGATACTCATAGAAGATCAGTGGCTAAAATAAATGAACTAAAGATCAAATATATGAAGGAGGGTTATTACCCAATTATATACGCATATAATGTTAGCAGACCAAGAATGAGCAAAAATAAGAGGAGTGAAATCGCAAAGGAATTTTTATTATCTTTTCTTGGTTTTGACTTGATAGGTGCGTCTAAGGCTATGGTCCATGCCATAGGTGGGAATTCCAGGGGAGTTAACTTTAATCTTGAAGACTTCACCTACACATATTCTGAAAAATATGGAAATACTTCTGAAACCAACAAAATGAAGTCTTTAATATATTATTCTCAATCCTTATACCTTGGTACAATACATCAAAAAACTCTTGAGAATTCAAATTATATATCTAAGGAAATGGAAAGGCGACCAAAGGTCAAAGAATACATTAAAGAGGTTACGGGATAATATAGGGAAAAAGCGAGAAAACTCAGTTACAGTTTTGACCGTGTTATTCAATTTATTTTAATATATAAAAAACAATTCAGCGTTATGCTCAATAGTGACCGAAATGACCTGCTAACATCTATCCTATGAGGAATCAAAGGACCACCAATAATAAATCAGACTTGCACAAAGGTTCTAGACGGGTCTGGAGGGGTATGTAGAAAATCATTCAAATTCTTCATTCTTGCATCTACCTAAGGAGGTGAACATCCTATGTTAGTACCACCCTCCAGGGAAAATAGAATGTATAATGTATTTGTTGAGGCAAGGAAATTTAAAATCCCTGATGAGACAACGAGAGTCCTCCTAGAAGAATTTACTGCCACTAAGTGGAGGTATCCTGTCTCGCTTGTAGAATTACTGGAGGTGGTGGAATGATGAATCAATTTGATTACTCCCATATTCCGGATCCTCAGACGAGGTTAGACAGGTATCTCGAAAGGAGAAATGGAGAAACAATAACTGCTTCCTCAATATCATTCCTCTTTTCTAATGATATACCTGAGGCGGAACACCAGCTGAGAAGATGGGTATCAAGACATCCCAGGGATTGTTTTTCGATTCGTGCCAGTCCTCTTGAAATCAGAATCACAGTCAATGAGAATCACAAGTACAACAGGAATGTACATGAAAAAAACTTCACTAGGAGGTATCAGTGATGAATAGCATACAAAATCAGGAATTTACAGGCTTGGGAATTTTTTACTACAATAATTCAGAGAGTAAAAATTTCTTCATGAAGCAGAGATTTACTGCGTTGGGAAATTACGCATATACGAAATTAAATTTTCGTATGTCTTCGAGAAGTAGAAAATACCTAAGTCTACAAGAATTAATTATATATATAATATATATAATTAATATCTTACTTCTTTCTTTTCTTTATTCTTTTTCTAATTTTATTTCTTTTTTTAGAATTAAAAAGGAGGTTTTCTTATGAAAAACAGGAGAGGAAGACCACTTGTTCATGAAGAGGCAAGACATGTAACTTCTATTGCTCTCCCTTTGAGCCAAATGGAATTTGTGAAGGCTAACAATCTGAATCTCTCTGAGCTGGTAAAAAACTCAATAGAGGCCTTACAGAATACTGATCAGTTCAAACTTCATGAGCTGGAGCAGAAGATCAACAAGATGAAACTGGATCT
The DNA here is from genome assembly GCF_052315355.1 of Cuniculiplasma thermophilum. Lineage (NCBI taxonomy): Archaea > Methanobacteriati > Thermoplasmatota > Thermoplasmata > Thermoplasmatales > Cuniculiplasmataceae > Cuniculiplasma > Cuniculiplasma thermophilum. Next base: position 9,336 of record NZ_JBLSDF010000040.1, on the reverse strand, counting down.
GAAGATTCTCCAGGATCAATACAGCAGGATGCTCATAGAATTTGAGGAGAAGGAAGAGATCAGAAGATCCCAAAAAGTGGCCAATGAATACCAGGCATACTACTTAAGGCAATTGATCCTTGATGAGAAATATAATCTCAGGGAACAATTAGATTACGTCCCAGCACTTCAAACTGACAGGGATATCAATTCTGTTTTTGACATTGAGGGTAGAAAATTGTTCCTCAAACAAGGCCTCTCAACTCAAAATATACCTTCAAAATGCAAGCTCATACTGAGAAACGTAGGTGCTGTTCAAAAGGGAGATCACATCGAAATTCCAGAACCAAAAAGGTATTTGAGCGGAAAGATCAAGGAGAATCTCTCCATAGAGAAAGAAGATCTTCTAATATCTGAGATCGAAGAGGGATTCTTAACGGAAGACCTCCTTCCTGGATATTTTATGAAATTCGGACCTAAAATCACGGATCCTGTCCTCGCAAAGCATGTCAGGGAGGAATATATGGAATTTTTGAGAAAGAGTCAAGTCAGGATCGAACCTCAGGATGGTGATGGACAATGATTCTATCGGAAGCATTGACCTGGGCGATTGTTCTTGGTGGTTTGACCATCTTGGTGGTAGGCACGGTTCTTGTCCTGATGTATGTCGGGGTGATTTGAACGACAGAGCCAAGAGTCCACGGAGGAAGAACCAGAAGGTATCTTCTAAGAGCCGGAGTGATTTCCTTCGAGGGAAAGACTTTGGCTGTTTCAAGCAAAGTGAAATGCGAAGTTTGCGGAAAAGAATTTCCCATAAAAACTAGCCAGTATCCAGGAGAGCCAGGGATCATATTACACTTCAGGACGTCACATTCTTTGATTTTCAAGGAAATTTATGAGAAAATAGAGGTGAAATAAGTGAAATATGAAAGTACGTCAGATGAAGCATACCTGGACAGGAATCTATGTGCTCAGGTAATAGTTAGAATGGCTCAGAAATTGGGATATGCCACTGGAATAAAGGAAAATGGAGACTGGCCAATCCTGTATGTTGATCTTCCATCAGGACAGGTTTCCTGGCACATCCCTAAATGCGAGCTACTTAGTGATTTCCCTGAATACTCGAAGGAATGGGATAGCCATGATGTAGTAGGGAAGAGAAAGAGGCTTATGGAATTTGTAAAAAATAAAGATAATTTTGAAAGAAAGGAGAGTGATTGAAAATGGAGAAAATAAAAGATATAGATGACGTTAGTAAGATAAATAAGAAAGGAGTTACCTTATTGGATCAAATGAATTTAAAAGGATTGCTATACATTCAAAGGGGGTGGAACTATGTCTTACTTTTATCATGATGTCATAAAAAGCTGGTTTATAGCCTTCCCGGAAGAGGTAGTAGATATATTAAAAAGGAAGGGAAAGAAATGGATATGGCTACAAGGAAAAGATATTAAGGGTAAGGAAGAAACATACGCAAAAGATAAAAGCTGGAATAAGAAACCGGAAGAAAGGAAAAGTGTATTCTATGATGTTATATATTCATTGAAAGTACCTTTAAAAAAGTACCCAGCCTCACTTAGGCCCTATTTCATTTATATAGAAATAAAGACGGGAAAATATAGGGAAGAGTGGGTTGAGCAAAAGAATCGTCAAATGGAACTTAGTACATACGCAAAGATATTTTCTACTTTCGAAGACTGCAGCCGGTTTGATTCAGAAAGAATGTACTTATGGGTGGTACCAGAGAGTGAATTAGAAAACACGCTGCGAGGCTTCATTGAATCCGATAAAATGGAGGATTTAAAACGTGTAAATAGGAGACTGTTCATATTACCGTTAGAATGGTTCAAGGAAGAAATTCTCAATTCCATTGAGGAATGTGAAAAGAAATTGAAAGAATTATAAAAAGGATATTTGGAAAGTGATTAAAAATGAAGGTGCTGTGAAAAAATGCAGACAAAAGAAGTGAAGGCAAAAAAATATGTTATTCCAGTAACAAAAAACAAAGAGAAATCCGCCAAGAAGAAAGGAGATGATGGAGAAAAATTCGTTGAGAGTGCACTCAAATCAATGGGATATGTCACTGAAATTCATCCAAGGACGTTCAGGCCGGTATTCCTCAAGGGAGGCAAGCAGGTCATGGTATCGAAGGATAATGATTTCCACAATGCATTCGATATTAAGGCTGAACGATTCGACCATATGATATATGTCCAGGTAAAATGGATGAGCAATGGAGAGACTGTGAGAAGTGATATCAAGGATGCCAGGGATAACATAGACCAAAAGTATCCCTACTATTTCCCATATCAGAAGCTCCAAGTTTGGATGGTCTGGAGAGAATGGGTCAAGAGAGCGGGAGAAATAAGACATAAGGAGTGGAGATTCAGGGTATGGCAGAGAGGCAAGCCCGAAGAAATAAATGAAAGAGGCATTCATTACTTCAAGTGGGAATGGAAAGAGGTCACGGATTAGGTCAGGAAGGAGTATGAATCCCATCAAAACACGACCAAATTAAAATCCAGCGACCATGAGGAATGCAATCGTACCATGAACAACAACGATGAAGCTCAGATCGTTTTAAAAGCGAATACAAATAAAAATAGGAGGTAACATGGAGAGACAATTGATATTTGGAGACAGCCTTGAAGTGAAGATAGAAATCCAGCTGGATGAAATAGACAAAAAGATCCTATCTATATTTTCATCCCATCCTACAAGATCGTACAAAGTCAGCCAGGTTAAGACTCTCCTGGATTATCAGAATATATTTCTTTCCCCTCAAAAAATAGAAAAAATATTGGACTTCTTTGTTACGACCACGATACTCGAAAAGAGGAAAGGATCAAGAGTGTATTCATATTTCCTGAGACAGACCAGTACTTAGTTAAACGAGTTTTTTGTAAGTTCTGAATTTGCTATTTCATAAACGGCATTTTTTAGTAGATCCTTCGGAACAAGAATATCATAAGACAGATATCTTAAATAAGATTCTACTTCTTCTTTTGTGCATTTTTTTGACCTAATACCCAATTCATAACGGTATTTCAAAAAATCTTCTGTTATTTCCCTTACCTGTCTGCTATCGACTAGTCTTATTACTCCCTTATGTAGAGCCAGAGAAGTTGACTCTAAATTGTTTTTTATGCGTTTACCTTCCTTGAGATCTTCCTTTTTGGAATATACAAGCGGCAAAATAGTTTCTAATTTACTGAATGTTCTAAAATTATAATATTTGGTTAAAATTGAATTATCTTCGTCTTCCTCTGTGTTAGTTTCTTCGCCTATATTTGCGATTCCCACTAGGTCATCTATTACTGATTCCAAATTTTCGATCTTTGAGGTCTCTTTCAGCCAAAATAAGAAAAACTGATCAATATCAACTGGCCATGTCTTATATTCTACATTACTCTCATTCAAATATGGAATAAATGTTTCGTTTACAAATCTTTTAGCATCAAAGTTTGGGGAATTGAAAACCTGTTCAAGTACACCTCTAATCTGATTTAATTCATTATCTATTTTTGTCTCCCTCTCTTTATTTCGCAAGTCGCTAAGTTCGCCAAAATTTGCAGAATATAACTCAATGTCTAAAAGCAGATTTACATATCTAATCATAAATTCTACGGAGAAGGCTGTTTTTCCATCAATATCAAAAGTATCTTTGCTAAAAAATACTATCTCGCATTGTAACTTTTTCGCCATTTCTGCGATCCTATCAATTTCGAAAGTTGCTTCCTCCCTGTCCTTTACCGCCTCATGAATGGGTCTTATCGGTATTGTTTTTATTCCAAGTTCAAATATTTCATCATACGATTCCAAAAACATGATTCCTTTCTCTTCTTGATATGTTTTAATGATCCCTAGCAATTCATCAAGAGAAAAATCTTCCATACCGTTTTAATGCATCTGTAATAAATAAATTTTGTTGAAATGAACCTTGGTATTAAGACTATAACGCAGAGCCTCTGCTTCAAATACTATGTGATAAGAAGGTAGGTCATAACATCAGTAATGGCAACTACAAAAAGAGCTAAGTCCAGTCGTTCTGGAGGAATGCATGGTGGCATGTCTTTGGGTGCGATCCTTATCGCAGTGCTGCTCAGTGCATTCCTGATTGTTGTGTATTTCTCGAGACCGGATATCTCGGTCATAAGAAGCATTCCCGTGATAACTCAGGGAATTCTTGCCCCTGCGGTTTTTGTTGGCGTTCTCCTGTGGGGAGTGGTTGAATATTCAACGAGTGCATCGAAGGGCGCAATTGTTCTTCTCGAGAGATTTATCCCATCCTTCATTATCGGGGCACTCATAGGCGGCTATCTTGGATATGAACTCAAATATGGCCAGTACGTTTTGAATCCTGCATTCTCGGGCAATATGTATGCCGAGTTCTATCTGATTGTATCATTCATTACAGTCTTCTCCATGATCTGGACAGTCGCATGGGCTCACACTCATGGCTTCAAGGGAAAATCCAATGGGGCAAAGTCGCTTGGATATTCTGAGTCGGCGAACAGAAAAGTACTGAGGATTATGAAAGCATTCATAGCCTTCATAATTCTCCTTCTTCTGATTGTTCCAGCGGGAGCTGAACTTGGAAGCATTGCGGCTTCCGGACATCAGGTCAGTTATCTTGATGGGTTGACATCCGCCACATCCGCTGGTCCTCTCTATTTGAATTCGCAGATAATTTCTGTTCGGGAAAATTCTTCATCAAGTTCCATCGCAGTTGATACTAGAGATGTACTTTATCCAGTCAACGAATTTGACATGCCGACTCAAGTAGTCAAGAACAAAACAGGTGCAGATATCACTGAGTTCTACAAGGTGGCGTACATCACGTCTGCCCTTACAACCGGTCAGATCAATCAGTATGCAATGACACAGATAGATCTCCATTTCTCATCCACGATGCACGCAAACATCACCCTTGGGACGGGTGTCTCCATCAACGCAAAAGATGTTCCGTCTCCGACATCTACTGAGCCCGTTGGTGCCGCTGTCTCAACCGTATTCAATGGAACGAATGCATCTTCATTCGTCCCTGTCGAAACAATCGATATGAACAATTCGACATATACAAATTTCACCCTGACTCCAAGCATGTTCCTCGGTAATCAGAATCTCTCAATATCATACGAAATTCAGACAAACGATACTTCTGAAATGGAACTCCAGCTCATCTATGTTGGAAATCCTTCCAGCTTCAACGTGCTGTGGCCATATCCAGTCATTCAGGCCATGTACCTCGTAGGAGGCGTAATGCTTCTGGCATTTGTCCCGGTAAGCATCCCGATGATTGATTTTCCCAACAAAGGAGGAAAAAGATGATTACAGTCAAATCAATCAAATCCCGGCTCTCAAAATTTTTTAATTCTATCCGGAAGAAGTCTGCACTGAGTGTTCTTGGAATTTCGATGTCCTCAATCACAAAGTCTCTTTCAAAAATCTTCTTAAATTTCCTTTCGTCAGTTGTCTCTGATATTTCAATTCTGTTCAGTCAGGCATTCGGAGGGTTTGGCAACGCAATTGTTCAGATGTTCCAGGTGTTTGGGGCATCAATGGGTCCATATGGTCCGCTGGCTCCAACTGTGTTCGTTGGCGGTCTTCTTCTTGCCGTGGTAGTTGGATACGTAGAGTTTGACATCATAGATGCCGAAAAGGATGTGACCGGATTTGAAAACGATCTGTGAGGTTCAAAATGACAGATTTCGTTCAGTCAGTGTTCGAGATCCTCATGGGATTCTTTCAGTCTTTCATTCTCCTGGTAGAGAATCAGATGTCGAATCTGACTATTTGGATCGGAATGACAATTGGAGGATTCTACACGTATTGGGGAAGTTCATTCTATGTGTATGGTCCTCTTGTGCCTTCGCTTTTCGTTCTATCAGTCGGATTGACGATTGCAGGCGTGATGTTCGAATTCACGATCCTGGACGGAGCAGAGAAAGTCGTGGAGGCTGCCTAGATGATATCGTGGGTATCCTATCTGAATCCGGCATATTGGGCTACGGCGGTTTCAAATTCATTCATTTCACAACTGGAGAGCGGTCTGCTGTATGTCCTCTCGGTGTTTCTGAATGCGATCCTAGGGATTTCATCAGACATAGGATCTTCGATATCCGTGTCCCTGGAAGATACCATGTATTTGATCATATCTGTCGGAGAATCTCTTGGCATCTTCGGACTTCCAGTTGTAATCATTGGGCTGATTGGCCTGATAGGATTCCTGATACTTGTATTTCAGGCAATCAAAGACGTGCCGATCGTTGGAGCTCTGACATGATATGAAGAAGATCATTGTTCTTGCGGTTCTGATGATCCTCCTTGGATCGGCCGGATCTGTCCTCTCTCTTACCACCGTTGAGCAGCAAGCATCAGGACTTCACGTTCAACCATATACAGGAGCATCGTCGGGGTCTAGTGTTTCCGTCACATCATATTACTGGGAATCTGGCATGAGCAGTGCAGTTCCATTCGATACGATTCGAGCGTCTGTATCACATACGGAATATGATACCGGCCAGTCAATCACTATTCACTTCTCAAATTCCTATACATGTTCGAATCCAGGATCCGGAATGGATTCGAACTCAATCGGACAGTTAATATTTCATTACTCATCTGACTCCGGTGAAAATCTTCCAATATATTATGCAAATGTCTCATACACCGCAGGCTATCCCTCCACAACAACATATCACAACGTAACTTTGACTTTCTCAAGTGCGTTCACATTCTCCTTTTCTGTTGAAGTAAACAGCTCAAAAACAGATAGCTACTCATTCGACAATGTGTCTTCTGTTTCAGAAGATATATTTGTTTCAAATGCGCCAACCGTGTCAATCAGTTCAAATCAACCCGCATCTGGAAGGCTTGACACAACCCAGACTGTGACATTCTCATCAGACATCTCCGGAGGATGGAGTCCGTATGAATACCAGTGGGCATACGAGTCGAGTAGTGCGACAGGACCCATACTAAATCCAATCTCAGGGCAAACAGGATCAACATTCACTACCTCCTTCACTTCTCCAGGCTCCTACAATATAACGGTGTGCGTCACTGACGCAACAGGATACGAAGTATATGCCAATGAAATTCAGGAAACAGTTTCGTATCCTCCAAAATTAGATCTCACATCCTCACGGCAAAGTACAGACATAGGTCATGAGATTTCATTCTATGCGAATGTATCCGGTGGGAACGGAGCAATCTCAATCACATGGTTCCTCAATGGGACATCTATTTCTAACTCAGGAAAGTACTACAACAGGACGTTCTCTGGTGCTGGAAACTATACTATTTCAGCGCACGCTGAGGATCAGGCCGATCAATGGTCGAACTCTTCTATCATCGAATATGTATATGGGCATATCTTCTCGTCGATTCAGGTCTCAAAGACTGAGATCGATATGGGTCAATCAGTCAATTTCAGGTTTTTCCCTGAGGGTTCAACCGGTGTCTATCTCTACTCAAACTTCACCCTTTTCGACAATACAACATCATCGGATCTCCTCACAGGGGAGGGAACCCAGTTCAACTATTCATTCCCTTCGTATAATGGAGCTACGTACGACGTGTTTCTGACATGGAGGGCTGTTTCATCCGATTTCGCAAAAACAACTTCAACAATAGGCCTAACCATCCATGATGATCCGACAGTATCGGTCAGTACGAATCGCGAAACAAACGACGTAAACGATTCGATAGAATTTACCGCAAATGGACCGGGTCCTATTTCCGGAACTGTCGGCGAATATGGAGGATGGAGGCCATACAGGTTTGTCTGGTTTGCGGAAGACATGACGAACAACACTGGCTGGAAGCAGATTGGATCACAATATGGGAATTCTTCTTCCATTACAACGTCATTCTATCCGGCAGGAACCTATGATATCTATGTCTCCGTCACAGACTCAGCAGGATACGAGGTCAATTCATCGGTTATATCTGTGACTATATATCCCCAGTTGAAGGCAGTTCTAACGTCAAGTCCTTCAACTATCGTCGATCTGCACTGCTCCGAGCTTGAGGGAATATCGACCGTGTTGACGTACTCTAATGGCGGACCAACTGCGTGTGCCTTTGAAAGCGATGAGAATTCTCAAAGCGATTGGTTTTCGATGACAAAGGGACCCGGCAATACGTACGATGCGACGCAGTGTGTTCCTCAGAGACCAGGCAATTACACAGCTCATGCATGGGTACAGAATACCATAGGCGACAGAGTCTACACACACACTACCACCACTGTTCTCCCCTATGACATGTCAACCGAGATTCATTCTCCCTATGAGGTTATTTCAGGCGAGGCAATATCTCTTTCCGGTTCCGCCCAGGCTCCTTCGTCCTTCACATATTACTCGGCCTATTTGAGGGAAACTCTATATTTCTCTCTCACGGGCTTCACCTATTCCTGGAATATATCTGGAGAACATTACAGCGGCGAGTCGGTTACCTACCAATTTGAACATTCCGGGTTCACTAAAATATCATTGACGGTCAGGGCAAACTACCTCACTCAAATAGGGGGTGTAGACAAGTCCGCATACCAGCAACGAAGCGAAACTCTGAATGTTACTGTCTTGAATTCTACCTCCAATTCCCCAGACATCCTCATCAAGCAATTCAAGGAATCCACTTCATCCTCTTATGATTTCACTTACTGGGTCACATTTAAGAATTCCTCATACAGTGAGTCTTTGATCACGATAGGGAACGAAACAGAAGAACCATCATCTGTGGCATTGTGTCCAAACGGGACAGTATTCGTCAATCAAACAATCACAGACAACCAGTATTCGCCGGGATTGTACTTTATTTCATTGACTGTGATAAATAACCTGGGGCAGGAAAACAGGACATCAAATCAGTCCTTCACAATTTCCGTAGCCCAGTCTAATCAGTTTTCTATCTACTCAATAGCTTCATTCTTCGGCGGATTTTACAACCTTCTGATTTTCATTGTGACAGTTGGGGGTCTGGTGATTGGTTATGCATCGTTGAAGGACAACAGCAAACCGCCCATAGTGCAGATTCCGGAGAAAAATGGAAAAATAGTGTCTTATCAATTGGCTGGGAAGAGAATCAAGAAGTAAGACAAAGGAGGAATAAAAAATGACTGAATTTAGAACCGTAAAGAGAAATGGAAAGAAGAGGGTCATTCCGATCCGAAAGAATGGAAAGGCAATAGAGAGAACGCTCACGAGGAAGGAGCATCCTATAATAAGTTTTCTTACATGAAATTTAATGTACATGGATTCATAGCTACCGCTGATCCATAGCTGTTTCATGTATTTCCTCTTCGTTCTATTCCTGTTTCCTGAATCTTTCTGGTATCTCAAATGGTCTGTT
>NZ_JBLSDF010000039.1:0-17181 GCF_052315355.1 Cuniculiplasma thermophilum | reverse complement strand
TTTACTGCAACATCCCATACGGGTAAAGAATGAAAGAAGGGAGACGCATGCTCTTTCACGAGGAGTTATCCTCAAGATCGATAACGCGTATCCCTGGCCAAACATGATCTCATGTCTGGTTAAAAATAATATACAAGATCATTCGTAATGAATCCAACGAGTAACGCATATTTGAAGTGCGTATTATTGAAACGATCTTTCAAGAATGATAATAATTAAGAATGAGATGATTAAATTCTTCCCGCGCATGATGCACTGCATCACTGGCCTGCAGTACAACGGAGATGAGATGAATGACAAATATAGCAATAGATGTTGGAAAGATGTAGAGCTATTTCGTTATTGAACAGAATGGAGAGATCGTAAAGGAAAGCTATGTGAATACAGAAAGGGAATCATTTTCATCAATACTTGGGGAATATCCTTAATCAGGTGTGGTGATGGAAGCAAGCAGCACAATAGACAGAATAGCACCCTATGTGAAGGAATATTGCAGTGACATAACTGTTGCCCATCCCATGAAACTGAAGGTGATGTCACAGAGCATGAAGAAGACCTATAGGAACGATGCACACATCCTTCTGGAACTCAACAGACTGGGATATGTACCGGAATCATATCTGCCCTCTGTGGACATCCGAAGATCAAGGGATCTGTGCAGGAATCATGCATTTCTTGTCAAGCAGAAAACAGCTGTCAAGAACCGCATCAGGGATCAGTCCTACAGGCTGCGCATTTACTTCATGGATTTCAACAAAAAGACGGATGATGATCTCAGATCTGCCAGCGGTGTTCTCAATGCCCTTGTCAATGATCTGGAATCCCTGAACCATGAGATATACGAACTTGACAGGATCATAAGAAAAGAAGTTGAATCCAGCCATGAGGCATCACTCATATTTACCATACCCGGTATAGGTTATTATGGTGCCCTTGCAATAGCGTCGGAGATTGGTGACATATACAGATTCCCCCGTGAGGATAATATATTCTCATATGCAGGTCTGGTACCGAGGATACATCAGTCAGGCAACAGGGAATGGAAGGGGCACATAGCAAAGGGCAACACATTCCTGAAGTATCTCCTGGTTGAATGTGTGCAGATACATCTGATGAGAGACGAACCCTCACCAATCAAGGACGCATATGAAAGAATTGAATCCAGATCCTGATCAAAGAAGGCGAGGATTACCGCTGCAAGGCACATGATCATGGCAATATACTACATGCTCAAGAAGAATCAGAATTACGATGAATATCTGAAGAAGAGGAGAGGGGTTTGAATTGAAACTGCTGCATACAGCTTAGTTAAGACTAAACTCGTATGGGACGGAGAGTACGAGAAGGCGAAATTTTCTGCTGCAAACAGCGTAGTTAAGACTAAACCCCTCCAACTCTGAAGAAGGTCAGAGTATGGCGATGACATAAATAGTAGAACTTCGGAAAAGCCAGAAATGTAGATAAAGGAGGACGGGATAAGATCATTGGGAAGAATTTAACATAGTAGGTTATAAATGAAAATACGATTAAAATTTGAGAAGTAAATTATAAAAATTAAAAACGCAGAATTTTAAATAAATTCTTTTCCGATAGTTTCTCTCGCAACAATCTGCTTCATTATTTCCCTTGACCCTTCGGCCAGCTGGAAGGATCTTATGCCTCTCAGAGACCATTCTTCAGGGCACTCCTTACTATATCCGAATGCACCCTGCCACTGAAGGGCATCATTGATTGCGTCAAATGCCCAGGTTGTAGATAACAATTTTGCCTTAGCGATTTCCTTTGAAACCTGGAACCTCGTAAATTTATGGAATTTTTGTTCCTGATTATAAGTCCACAGAGCCTTATATCCAAGGTCCAGAGCAGTTTCCATTCTTGCAGTGTTCTCCGCAACCTGGAATTGCAACCCCTGGAATTTTGTCAACGGTTTTCCGAAAGCAATCCTTTGCTTCATATATTCGATTCCTCTCCCAATGGACTCTAACGCAGCTCCTGCGCTAATTACAGAAATGAGAGCTCTGGCAAATTCAAAGCCCTCGTGAACTATTTTAAAGCCTTCATTTTCCTTCCACAGGAGGTTTTCTTCTGGTACGGTATAGTTGTTTATCTTGAACGCCCCCCAGCTTGAACCTTCGCGGCCCATCTCTTCAAGATAGGTGATGTCGAAGTGCTCATTGGAATATGGTAGATATATAAGAGATGTACCAGAGGTGCCTGGCTTATCGGGAGATGTCTTTGCAACTGTTATGAAACCTCCTCCAATCTCCTTTATTTCTCTGACCATGCTTATATAACTCTTTTCACCATTCACAATGAACTGTTTCCCCTCGTGCTTTGCAACTGTGGTCATGGATGCAACATCTGAACCAAAGTTCGGTTCCGTAGATGCTATCCCTATGAATTTTTTTCCTTTAACTACGTCAGGCAGAACCTTCTCTTTAAGACTTTCAGTCCCGTATTTTGAGAGCAAATAAGACCAAGCATTATCTACCAGAAACAGAACAGGTATAGACACGGTCGGATCAGATCTTCCAATTTCCTCCGCAACTATCCCAATGGTCACAGGATCATATTCAGGCCCTCCGTATTTTTCTGGAACTGACATCCCGAAGAAGCCCTGCCTTGCCATACCGGTGAGAATTGATTCCGGAATTTTTCTGGTCCTTATCATTTCCCTTATTTTTGGTTTTATTTCTCTGTTTGCAAATTCCCTTACCGTTTCTCTTAAAATGTTTTGCTCCTCTGTGAAGGTGTAATCGAGCATACAGGTATATGCTCTATGTTTATTTTAAATTGCAGGTCTTATAAGACCCCTTAACCAGATTTTTTCAAAAATTCAAAAAGTAAATTTGTCTTATTTTTTCAATGCATTGAAGTCTATCTTTGCCATGGAGGGATCCTTAGCCATCAGTGATACTCGGCTGTCCCTTCTTTCAGCGGCAATTTCGTATCCAATTTTCTCGCTCAGGGAAATTGTAAACTCCATTATTTCATCGTGGGAAGGCATGTTATCCTCGCTAAGTCTTGCAATAGATTGACCAACATGAACGTATCCCTTGGATTCTATGAAGTGTGGATCTGCTATCTTATCCCATTTTGCATACTCATCTATATAGGGCATATTGATTCCCTTTACAAGTGTATGCCTTATCACCTTTCTTGTATCAAGAGAAGGTAGAAGCTCCATGGTCCTTGTAAAATTCTCCCATGCATTACCTATTGACGGATTTAATAGGTTATTGAATACTTCCCTCGTTGGACCCGCGGTTGTGACGTATAACTGAGTGGGTAATGGATCGAGCTTTTCCAGAACCATAGGAAGTGTCCCATTTGTCACAAGGAATGTGGAAAAGCCTCTGCGATGGGCAAGTTCTATGAATTCACCCAATCTGGTATATAATGTTGGCTCACCAGTAAGGGATATTGCGATGTGCTTAGGATTTTCTGCCTCCTTCCACTTTTCCTCGGTAACCTTTGGATTTCCCTTAAACCCCGAAATTAATTTCATGTGGGCCTTAATGCTCTCCTCAAGAATGAACTCCGGATCATCCTCATCACTTATCCTCATGCTGTCGAAACCATTAAATCTCCAACAGAAGGCACAATTTTCTGTGCATGAATTTAAGGCAGGTGTCATCTGGATGCACTGGTGTGAATTTATACCATAAAATGTTCCCTTATAACAGGATTTTCCACCTGTCAACTCACTTTTTGTCCAGTGACAAACCTTTACAGCGGAATGTTTTCCAACAAGACCGTAATGTTGTTTTCTATAAACTTCCTGATATTTATTTTCTACCACATTCTAAAAGGCAAAACGGTTATTTAAGTGTTGAGTGACTCTAATTGAGAAACTTAAAGAAATGTTTTATTAATTCAAATGCATGTGGATTTATGCCTAAAGGAAGTTTTTGGACAGATGTGTCTTATGGTGAAAACGTACCGGAAGAGTTCTATGCAGTCATTGAGACACCAATGGGATCGCGAAACAAGTACGAGGCCAATAAATCCGGACCAGGAATAATTCTAGACAGAGTACTCTATTCCTCAGTTATGTATCCAGCTAATTATGGGTTCATACCTCAGACCTATTATGAAGACGGCGATCCTATTGATGTTCTCGTTTTGAGTAAATATCCGGTGTTTCCAGGAGTAATCATTCTCTCAAGGCCAATAGGCATTATGCATATGATTGATGGTGGCGAAAAAGATAACAAGATAATTGCAGTTGCAGTAAAGGATCCAATGTATAAGGACATAAAGACCCTTGATCAGGTAAATCCCCATTTGTTAAAAGAAATAGTAAACTTCTTTGAAACCTATAAAATCCTGGAAGGTAAGAAGACTCAGGTAGATGGCTATGGAGATGCCGAAGAGGCCAAAAAGGAGATCATGGCATCTATTGATTCCTATAATGACAAATTTGATCCGGAATTCTAACATTTAAAATTTTATATTTGATTAGCATTTTGGAAAACGAATATTTCAGCCTTAAGAGAATATAAGAGGAATTTCTGGGTCGCTTCCTTCGCATCCGCAATAAGGTCCTTTGGAATTGGGGCAACTTGGCCGTTTCTGGCCATATTCATGACGATTAATCTTAAAATTCCCATAATCGAAGTTGGAGTTATTTTTGGTGCCATGGCTGCAGTCTCCATAGTGTTTTCCATAGTTGGTGGGTATTTGGGTGACATCTTGGGAAGAAAGATTTCCATACTAATAGGGTCCTTCATAGGTTTCATAAGTTATTTTTTAGTTTTCATATTTTTTGCCGAAGGCGCTTCGTCTTTACTGATTTCCTTAATATTTATTTTTTCATCAGTTTCAGGCGCACTAGTATTTCCAGCTAGCTCCGCAGTTGTGGCTGACACAACAAGCGAGGAGATGAGAAGGAGTGCCTTTGGTATTTACAGAATATTTGGGAATCTAGGGTGGGCAATCGGACCCATAATAGGATCAACAGTTTACGATTACGGTGTAGGATATATTTTCCTTTTTTCAGCCATTTCTTCTGCCATTCAATTTCTTACAGTGCTGATCTTTATGAAGGATATGAAACTAAGATTTATGGATGTGAATAGGGGAAAAGGATTCGTAAGTTTCGACACTAATCTTCTAATTTTCTCCTTTGGCACACTTTTTCTGACAATATTAACTTCACAGTTCAATGTAACATTCCCCACTTATGCAAATATCCAAGGTGGAGTTCCGGCTTCCTACATCGGGTATATTTATGCTGTAAATGGAACGGTAGTTGTTGTTGGCCAACTTCCCATGAATGTGGTTTTCAGAAAAATAAGCGATTTAAATGCTATGCAAATAGGTGCAGTGGTTTATGCTATCGGATACTTTCTTTCAGCCCTATCCCATGGGGTTGTTGACTTTATGGGCGTAATGGTTATAATAACCATAGGAGAAAACTTTACATCACCTGGAATCAGCAGCATTGTCACAAAGATAGCCCCAGCCGACAAAATAGGGAGATATAATGGTTTTAATTCCATGATGAATGCCACTGCGAGAGGTATAGGTCCATCCGTTGGATCTTTTTTCTTATATATTTATTCATACAATGGTGTTAAAACTTGGACCTCCCTTGATCTTTTCGCAGTTCTTGCAATTCTTTTGTTTATTATTCTTAATAATAAAATAAAAAATGACAGGAATGTCAATGCAAATATTGCGTAAATATGAGAACAATCAAAAAAATTATTCCTATAAATGAATTGGCATTAAGGAATGATACCTTAATTGTCTTGGGATCTTCTGGATTCAATATAACATGCTGATAGATTATAAGCACAGAAATTAAGACAAGTCCTGCAATATAGAAATAACTCGGTATATAGAATAATAGAAGGGCAAAAAAGAGGATTGTAAAAGCGTGTGTCACTGATGATATTACCATTCCCTTTCTTATTCCGTAAGCTGTCATTACGGTTTTCAATCCATTCTTAATATCATATTCCCTATCTGGTATTGTATAGATCATATCAAAGCCGCCTATCCATGTTCCTGTTGCCAGCACAAGTATGTAAACCTCAGGTGATGACGGAAATACAGGTAAAGCCGCCAGATATCCTGCCATTACACCAACACCTATGGTGAGTCCCATGAAGAAATGACGCCACTGAGTGTACTTTTTCAACATGGGATCTATGATGAATAGAATCAGCACAACGGGAGATAATTCAAATACAAGCCTGTTAAGGAAAAATGTGGTAACTTCAAATAATCCCACTGTTAGAAATATAAATGAGAATGCCTGTATGAGCGACATCCTCCCATTTACAAGTATCCAGTCTCTCTTTCGGGGATTGATCAGATCATACCTTCTGCCAAGGACCCTGTTAATTGCCATTCCAGAAGCCCTGGCCAGAGTTCCGGCAAGCAGAACAAGAATAAGAATTTTCAGACCTGGATAACCGCCAGCTGCTATGAAACTACCTGCCACTATGAATGGTAGATCAAACACTGTGTGTTCTATTTTGATAAAGTCGCCCATATCAGAAAGTTTCAGATTTTTAGTTTCTTCCTCAATTCCTGAATTCTTTCGTCCATATCCTTCTTCATTTGCAAGGTTTCCGGCCATTCCCTCTCGTACCCCTCTGATTTCCATTTTCTGGTAGCATCAATACCCATTTTTGATCCATAATTAAAAAGGGAAGATGCATGATCTAGACTATCTGTATGTGTTCCAGGTATAATAACAACGTCCCGTGAAGGATCAATTCTAGTTGACATAGCCCATAATACCTGCCTCCTGTCATGAACATCCACATCGGGATCTACAACAACCACAATCTTCGAAAACATTAGCTGGCCTGTCCCCCATATTGAAAACATAACCTTCTTTGCATGTCCAGGATATCTTTTTCTGATTGATACTACAACCATGTTGTGGAAAACTGCCTCCTCCATTGTGTTCATATCCACAATCTCTGGAATCTGGAGTGTAATCAGTGGCAAGAACAGTCTTTCAATGGCCTTCCCCATTATTACATCTTCATGCCAGAGTTTTCCCACAATGGTTGTTGGATAGACGGGCTTCTTCCTCTGAATCATCTTTTTCACGTGAAATACTGGAAACTCTTCAGCCAGTGAATAATATCCCGTGTGGTCTCCAAAGGGACCTTCCATTCTGGTCTCGGAGGTATCAATATACCCCTCAAGGACAATTTCTGAGTTCATTGGATATTGAAGATCCACTGTCTGACCCTTAACAAGATCCATTCTTTTCTTGCTGATTAGCCCCCAAAATGAAAATTCGTCTAAAGGTTCAGGTAATGGTGCAACAGCTGAGAATATTGTCAACGGGTCTGTTCCCAGTGAAACTGAAACGTCCATAATTTTACCCTTCTCCTTATTTTCCAGAAAATGCCTTGATCCGTCCTTGTGTATTTGCCAGTGCATACCCATTGTTTCTGAATCATACATCTGCATTCTGTACATACCTGCATTCTTTACCCCAGTTACTGGATCCTTTGTTATCACGACTGGTAGTGTAACGAATGGTGCTGCATCCTGAGGCCATGTTGTACAAATTGGAATAGTTTCCAGATCTACCTTATCCAAAACAATATGATCACCATCCAGTTTTTCGTGTATTTTTGGCCTTAGACCTCCCAGTTCTCTCAACATTTCAAGACCTCTTCCTATCATGGATTCGTTCTCCTTTGGTGGCCTTATTAGATTTCTAAGGTTTTGACCAATGTTAAATGGAGTATCACCTAAAATTTCATTCATCTTCTCCTGAGTGGAGAAAATGTTTCCCACTACGGGTATTTCATATCCCTTAGGATTTTTGAATAAAAATGTACGTCCCCTACCTTCCCTTTCCTCTTCGCTCAATAACCATGTTAATTCAAGGTATGTATCAATCTCATCTTCTACCTCGATAAGATCCCCTTTCTTCTTTCTATCTTCAATAAATTCTTCAATATCTTCGTAAACCATTTTTAGGGAATGCAAAAAAAGGATTAATCATTTTGTTAAAATATTTTTAAGAAAAAAGGAGTTTTATTTCTTTCTAAATAATTCCATTACGACTGCTCCAAGAACAACACCTGCTATAGCTGCTACTGCAATGGTTATGTATGTTATATCTGAGTAACTTGATTGCACTCCAAAGAGAACGCTTACCACAGCGTTTCCGTCAGCAAGGAATGATCCAGAGCTGTCAGTGGTTAGATATCCTGTAACATTTCCAACAGTATATGAAACTGTTCCATATGGCACTGATACATTTAGATCCTGCTTTGTGCTGTTATAAACAACTCCATTGACCGTTACAGTCCAGTTAGTTCCCTGAGTCAAACCTGTTTCCTGGAATTCAATGGTATACATCTGCTTTGTGTAACTAACATTTACATTCGTATTTGCATTCAAAGATACGGACCCTGAGGATGATGAAAGCGAATATCCTGCAGGTACGCTTATGAAATATGAGTAGGAACCTGCGTAGAGATCACTGAAAGTTATTGTTGTTCCAGTGCTGGACATTGACATTCCGTTAACTATGACAGACCATGTTGTGCCAGATGCCAGTCCTGATTCTGTGAATGTTAAGTTGTACATGTTCACATGGGTAAAAGTAACGGAGTTGGAAACATTACCAAATATGGGTACAAAACCCATGTAACCAGATGCTGCATATGAGCTGGTACTGTTAACAATCACATAATAATATCCAGGCGCAATATTCGTTAGTGTAATGGATGACTTGTTCGAGCTCATGGTTCCCACTGGAGTTGCGGTTTTCAATGTTATCTGTTGTGGATTATTTACAGAAGTGTCTCTCACACTAATATTCTGGTAATAGTAGTATGAAAGCGTCCAAATGGTTTTAGGGGGCAACCCAGTCTCGGTAACTGTAAGGTTGGATCTGAATGGCGATAGTGTGAATGGCTTTGTGGAATTAAGTTTCATTACACCTTCCTGAAGACATATGAAATTGTCAGAGGAAACTGCATATCCTTTATACGGGGTTGTTGTGTTAAGATAGAATGAATCTGTTGTGAAAGTGTACATTCCATTAGCATGCCCTAGTTCTACTGTGAGATATCCGACATCAACGTAGTAAGTGTCCTGACCAGTTGTCAAAACGTTTATTGTGAATGCTGAAGTGATACCTTTCAATACATTAGGATTCGGATCGCTTCCCGTCTGCATCAGTCCATAATTATTGTATGGGGATGTGCCGTTGTAATTCCAGTAATAATTACCTAAGAATACGTCTGAATATGACACTGAGGTGTCTCCCGTGTACACATTACATTCTGGACTCATTATTGGTGTCTCAGTGAGGAAAATGTTGTCCTTAATCAGATAACCTGTTCCAGAAAGCTCCAAACCTATCTGCTGACTGCCTTCCAAGTAGCTTCCCCAGAAGGAGTTTGTGAGATTTACTTTAGCCACTATGGACATACTTTTAAACAAGTTCTGATAGAATGTTACATTTGCTGTCTGATAGGGTGCATTGTATACAAAGGCTCCGTAACCAAATACGTTGAAGGTGTTTTCTGTTACATTTACATTGGTTGAATTCCATATTTCCAGAGACCCTTCGATATAACCTGTCTGCTGGAAAGAATACCACTGAACAAATGTTCCCTCATTGACAGAAACATTTGTCGAGTTATATATCCACAATGGAAGACCGTTTGTATTAATTAATCCATAAAAGCCTGCTACGATTGATGCAAAGCCTGAATATGAGACAGGCATGTTGAAATTAACCACTGTTACATTTACATTTGAATTGTAAATGAACACTCCCGGAAATACAGGGAATGCGTAATCGTTCAGCTGGGCGAATGTTGTGTTTATTTGACTAGAATATGCATCAATTACATAGGGATCGGACCTTGTGCCGGTTCCACTAATAGCCACTGACTTAACTGCATTGTTACCATCCAGGATTATGGGAGTATATACACCCATCGAATTGTTTGCCTTCATGTTGATGATCGTTGACGTCGTAACATTCAGATATGAAACATTGCTACCCGAAATATCATAATAGTTTTCCAGTGCTTCAAATGGATACATCATTGATTTGGGAAGTAAATAATGGAAAGTACCAGCGTGACCTAGGGGTGCCCAGTTCCAGAATCCCTTATTTGCGGCCTTCGTGTTCTGTGCTATGAACAAAAAGGGTTCGCCACCATTGCTTTTGACCTGACCGTTGTACTGAACAAATGTGTTGTTGGTTTCGTTCCAAAGACCGTAAACCATTGAAGGGCCAGATGTCAGATATGCTGTCGATCCTGAATAATGTACATCAACTCCAGTTGAAGTCTCTCCTGTTTCTGAACCTATATCATAGGCGTTTGGAACGTTTACGAAGTGACCAATGGTGCTATTGAAGTACATAAGGTTCATGGTACCAGATATGTTTTGGACAGTAGCGGTACTACCTCCACCTGGACCACCTATCATAATTTCAGAATCATATGGTATGTATCCGGTAGGTGTCATTTCTGTTCCACTCACAAGGTATGTCAATGGAGCGGCATCTGTTGTGGAATTGAAAACTGCCTCTTCATAAGTTCCGGATTTGGAAATTTGCGGGAGTGAGTAATTGAACCAAAGAGCCTGCCTTCCGTTTACAATTGAAGTGTTCATGTAAAGATACAGATTCAGTCCGGAACCTGTTATTGTGTAGGTTGGACCCACTATTATAATAGCGTCAGGATAACTGGTTCTCTGCTGACTCGAATAATATAGAACATTATTCATTATGGGTGAATTTGGTGCGTTAGGATTTGTAAAATTCCATATGTTCAGAACAAATGTTAACTGATGCGTCCTTGCAGAATAATCCACTACATTCTGAGTCCAGAAATTATAGGTGCCATTGCCAAACAGGTTTACATTATTCAGAATTGAGTTAAGCTGAAAAGTAACAGTTTGCGGTGCATCATCTGCCAAGTTTATTGTCTGCAGCTCTGATAAATTAACGTGGGCAGCGACGGATGGAAATGTGTAATTTGCCCCGACGGTCTTGCCACTTTGGTTATAGAGACCATAAAAACCAATTCCCATTGGTGCTGGAGATTCGGCGTATCCCAAGGTTATGAGTCCATTTCTCACATTTGAAGTGCTCATAAAGTTTGGTAAGAATAGATCCTTTATGGGTAGACCATACTGTTTAGCTTCCTTTACGAGATTCGCACCCTCATCTTTTCTATTTAATGTAGGCGCGACAGTGCTCGTATGAGAAATTTTTGAATTAACTGCTATGTTATGACTTGCCAGAATATTATTTGTGCTAGCGATTTGCCTATTTTGATTGCTATTAGTACCTGGGACAATAAATAACACTCCCATTACCATAATAGCAACTAACATAATTGCTATGATTACCTTTGTTTTATTCATTGAGAGGTTATTATGGAAATCTTATAAATATTTTATTATTAACAAATTGTCTTATATATGTTTAAAATCCATCCAAATATTTACCTTTTATTTTTATGCGATAATATTTAATTTGATTCTGAAGAGCGCCACTAATTTCTATATTTGTAATATGCTAATTTAAAGATTGTTGGGTATTTTATCACATTAGTCAAGGAGTGTCTACCTAAATTATGCCTTGACTTTCACTGATGGACTCATAACGAAGTTCTGGTCTTCCTGTTACCTCTACTTGAGAATATTATTCCAACGGAAACCAATAAAAATCCGGTAATTTGTAACAAACTGAGTGTTTCATCAAGAATGAAAAATGCAAAAACTACAGAGAGAGCAGGAACAAGAAATAGAAAAGATGAGATCGTTGACACATTGTAATCTCGATTTAACCTTAAAAATAAGTAATAAGCAACTGAAGTCCCGGGTATACCAATAATAATAGCCAAAAGTATGAAAGAAATAGGTGGGTGAACTATTTGACTGGGATTTCCGAGGACTAATGAAACCAAAAAAATTGGAATTAATCCGTATGCAAACTGATAGAAGTTTGTACTGACCCTATCCTCTGTTCTGATGAAATGCTTGTAGAATATTGTCCCGATTGACCACGAAATTGCTGCAAGCAATTCAAGAACAACTCCATAGTATGATTTAGCCCCAATGGAATCAGAAAAAATAACAATAACTCCCAAAAAACCAAAAATTATGCCTGCCACAGTTTCTTTAGTATACTTTTCGTGCAATAGCACAAGGGAAAGAAATGTGGATATCACAGGATAGGTGTATATCATTATGGAGCTTAAGGATGATGAGACAGTGCTCTCTCCAATGAACCAAAGCTCCATGAAGATGAAAACGTTGAAAAGCGAAAGTATTATCATCTTTAGGTGAGAAATTAGACTCATCTTCAGATTTATTTTCCTATTGAAGATCAGAATTATTCCGATTATTGAAAAGATGACCCTGTAAAGAAGTAAAGTAAATGCATTCTCATAACTGAGCGCTAACTTCACCAATGTGTAATTTAGAGCCCAGAATGAAGACATGAAAATGAAAAACAATATGTCTTGTTTTTTCTCCAATGCGGACGCATTAAAATTTAATATACATAGCTTATTGAGACAACCTTATACGGTGTAATACTATCATTATTCTATGACTGGTACCTTGTTTGATAACAGGGAGAAGATTATTTCATTTTTTCAGGGAAAGGGAATACTCCTTGATCCCAGGGCACTTGAGATAATGATTGAAAAATCCATGGGATCAATGATTGTAGAGCTGTACAATAAAGAAATCAGTGATAAGGGGTACATTGAAGTTAAGGATGTTCTGAAATTGATCTCTACTCCACAAAAAAGAGATACGAGCTTGAAGGAGATAGATTATTCAGAAATAAGGGCAAACAGTTCAGTGGATGATTTTAGAAAAGTCTTTGTGAGTAGATATGAGAAATTGAGAAAAATAATCATGACCTCAGGAAAGCTAAGGGAGGTTTCAAGCATATCTGCCGTAAAAAGAATGCCAAAGGGTTACGTCAAGATTGTTGGAATGATTGGGGATATAACTGAAACTAAGAATGGGCATAAAAAATTCAGATTGGAAGATACTGAAGAATCAATAGATGTAATTATAATGAATAAGAACGGCCTGTCAAAAGAGTTACTATTGAATGATGAGGTTATTGGTGTTATCGGAAGTAAACCTGAACAGACCAGTGATAGGGGTAAGAGCGAACCGGTTATATTTGCCAACGAAATAATTCGTCCTGACATACCTGAAAGGATTGTTGACTATAAGGGAAAGGAACCCGAATATGTGGGTTCCATATCAGACATACATGTTGGAAGCAAAACATTTCTGAAGGATTCCTATAGAAGAATGATTAACTGGATAAAAAGTTCGAACGATGAGAGCAGAAATTTGAAACATTTAATCCTCAGTGGTGACGTGATAGACGGTATAGGCGTATATCCTGGACAAGAGAATGACCTAGAAATAATAAACCCATATGAACAGTATGAATATCTAGCTGAATTTGTAAATCAGATTCCAGAGGATATTAAAGTTTACATAATGCCGGGAAACCACGATACGGTTAGACTTGCTGAACCACAACCAGCATTTAATGGTAAAATCAGAGAAATGTTTTCCTCAAATGTCAATTTTCTACCCAATCCCTACAATCTTGTTCTGAATAGGAAGAATATTACCATCTACCATGGAATGGCCCTTAATGATCTGATTGAGTTGATTCCTGGAGGTAGTATGGATAGCGTCGGAAGTGCCATTGAATTGATGCTAAAGAGAAGGTATATGGGATCAGCCTACGGAGGTAGAACTCCAATTGTGCCGTCCAATGAAGATTATCATGTAATGGAAAATGTACCAGATATCTTCATTACCGGGCACATCCACGGTCATTATTTGGGAAATTACAAAGGTGTGAGATACGTGAATTCATCAACATGGCAGTCTCAGACGGAATACCAAAAAATGATGAACTATTCTCCTGAACCCAGTATATTGACGCTTTTTGATCTGAATTCTATGGGCGTGGTGAAAAAAGACTTCTCGAAATGATTATAGGGTTCTCAATATTATTTCCTCAATTTCTTTTCGGAAAGATTCGATTAAATCCTTTGTTGCCTCTTCTCTAATGGATTCAGGAGCACTAAGAAAACCTATTTTTGCGGTAATTTTGGCCATCCTTGCCATTGAATCATATTCCTTGATTTTGGCCTCAAGGTAATTTTCTATAACTGAGGCAAGTTCCCTCTTTAATTCCTTATTTTCGTTAAGTTTTTTCCTTATATATTCCTTAATCAAATCCTTAACAATTTCCCTTACGGATTCTATATACATCTCTTCCGAAGGCAGACTTCTCATTATCTCTTTTAGAGATTTTTCTATATCGTCAGCCATAGGAGTTTAATCTAAATTGGTAAATAAACATTCACAAAATAAATATTTATAATAGCTGGAAATATACCGGATACAGGTTGCGAGGCTAAAAACCATATTGAATAGCCATGACTCCTAAAAAACATCGATTCACGATCTTTGATGTTCGAATTTGAGGTGAAATATTGAAAAGAAGTTCCCGAGACTGGAAAAAAAGAGGAAATATGAGATGGAAATGGAGAAAAAAGAGAATCAGAAGACTTAAAAGACAGAGAAAGGCAAGTAAAAGCTGATCCCTTTTTTGTTTGTTTTGTTCCTGTTATCTTTCATTTTATCAATAATTACTTTATTCGTTTTTGATGGATCATAATTTCGCAAAATAGCCACAGGAAATAGTTATTTATAGGAAAATACTATTTGCGATAAGTAACCAGAAGTCGTAGATAAACAGGGGGACATGGGGTAGTCAGGTATCCTAACGGGCTCCAGTCAGGTTTTGATTAGAATCGGGTCATCTGAATATATGATGATTGACTGGAACTATGAACCGGGAAGAGACCCGCAGATCTGGGTTCAAATCCCAGTGTCCCCATTTTTTCGCGAAGTAGATAAAACTAAAGAAATTGACTTGTTTCAAATGCTTGTGTAAATTTTCATATTTTGTCTAAGCTCGTACATTGAACCCCATGATCAGGAGTGCCGTACCATAGTTTCCCAAAAAGAATGTATACTACAAGTGAATCGTAATAATCATTTATAAGGTATCGGTTTCATAAATCCAAACTCAATGTTATCCAATATTCCAAAAAGAGAATTATCAAGTCCTCAGTCTTCATTTCGGTAAGTTTTTTGAACCCTCCTTGGATACAGGGACAAAATTTTTAAATACTGCATATATGCAATTTGAGTGAGAGAAATACCCAACAAAGGAGTGATGATGATTCTGATTCAGGTGATTGCTATTCTCATTGTCTGTGGGTTTCTTGCATACTCAACAAATGTATCGCCAGATCAAATTAACGGCAATGCAATCATGAGCGGAGGTAACAGAATCACTCCACTCATTCATATTAACAGTTCATCAGATTCTGGCCATGTGAAGTATACACTATTTCTTTTTGACAACATCCTAATCGAGGGTAATAAAATCAAGGGAGAAAATGACCTTGGACCAAGTGGCATAACATATGATTCCTGGAATGGGGATATGTATGTCATTGATAGGAGTTCAAATTTGATCTCAGTAATAGACAGTTCTTCCAATAGTGTTATTTCAACAATAAAACTTGAAACATATCCCGTAAGCGAAGCATTTGACGCCCGGAATGGTTACATATATGTAGCAACTCCTCTTTCCAATAACATCTGTGTTATAAATGGTGAGACGAATTCAATTGTTTCAAAAATTAAAGTTAGAGCATTTCCTGAGGGTGTAGCATTTGATTCCTTAAATGGAAACATATATGTGACAAAGTTAGCTTCAAATAATGTATCCGTTATAGACGGAGCAACAAATAGCGTTGTTTCTAAAATTAAAACTGGAGATCGTCCTTGTGGAATAACGTTTGATTCATCAAATGGCTACTTATATTTAACCTCACAGCGGGAACAAAGTGTATCCGTGATAAATGGAGGAAACAATAGTCTGGTTTCAAGGATTTCAGTAGGATTTTTTCCAGATGAGGCGACATTTGACCCTTTAAACGGTTATATATATGTGACTGGGTTCTCTTCCATCTGTTCAAATGCATTAGGTAATTTTCGCAGTAGTAACCAGAGTAATCCTATTGAATTATGTTACAACAAGGTATCTGTGATAAACGGAGCAAATAACAAGATGGTTTCAACGATTTCAGTAGGATCATCAGAATCAAAAGGATTAAACTATTATTTGCAGCATCTATTTCAGGAGTGGATTGTATTTGACCCTTTAAACCGCTACCTATATATGACGGATTCCTTTTCAAACAATGTATCCGTAATAAATGGAGCAAATAACAAGCTGGTTTCGACGATTTCAGTAGGATCAGATCCAGTAGGGGCTGTTTTTGATCCATTGAATGGCTATGTGTATGTCACAAATTATAAATCTGGATCTGTGAGCATTATATCCACCGGAAATTCAACATTAATATCAAAAAACAATGCAATATCATTTGGAATTTATAGCGTTGAAATATATGCCATAATATCTTCTACTGTTGTCATTACAGGAATATGGTCTGTGTTGAAAATCATGAATAAGAAGAAATTATCATAACATTAATAATTTGATCTTTTTTGTATCAGTGGAAAAATCAAATTCTGCTTAATAAATGATGATTAACCCTATGCAATCCAAAGTATTTCTATTCCTATGTTGTAATGACTGAAAAAGTAACCTAATTAACCCATCAAAGTCGTATGTGATAATATCCCGAATTTTGTGTAAGAACAAATGAAATAACTCCATCAACAATGGATAAATTTCATGAAATATAAAAGGATGCCTCCTTAGAACAACCACAGGAGGCAATGAATAATGGAAGAGTTTGATAAGAATATATCAAAATTTGTAAGGAAGACGCCGAAAATATAGAAAGATATGACATGATAAATGGGGTATCTAAAATAATTTAAATAATAATAGAGGAGTTCATGCGTATTTTGCTGCTGTCAAAAAAGAGAAGCAAAGTTCAGTTTTTCCTTGGCAAGTATCAAATCGTATACAATGTGGTGTATCCTGACTTTCCGAATCTTTACCACCATTAATTTCTGATTTGCGGCTTTATTACTGGTTCATGAACAGGGAGAAAGCTTATTAATAATGGTGGTATTTCCCACCATTACATCAAAGAATCAGGTAATTGAAAAAACTGT
>NZ_JBLSDF010000038.1:0-18347 GCF_052315355.1 Cuniculiplasma thermophilum | reverse complement strand
TTAATCACGGACCACCAGTTAGAAGGGAAAAAAGAATAACAGAAAACTTCTAAGTACAATAGCACCCTGAAGTGTTAATGAAAAAACTCAGTGAAAGACTCGCTTTATGGAAAGAGTAAACCTAATAGATGTAAACTCACGGTGTGTTCTTTTAAAAAATGGTATGTAAATGCTATTTAATATCATTCATCCTCTTCGTCTTCTTCCTTTATTTCTCTCAGTGGTTTCGTGATGAATTCAACTCCCCCAAGATCGTTTTCTCTCTTTCCATACTCCATCTCCTTCAGATCCTTTCTTCTGATCTTTCCCGATATGGTCTTTACAGGATCAAGGGTTTGCACAAATTGCACTTTCCTGGGATGCTTATAGGGCCCTGTTTTTTCGGCAACATACTGACTTAGTTCGTCTGCCAGCCTCTGGGAAGGCTCGACCCCTTTTTTCAGAACGATAAAGCATTTTACCACAGCTCCCCGTACTGGATCAGGTGAGGCAACTGCAGCCGATTCTACAACTGAACCATGTTCCATAAGGGCGCTTTCCACCTCAAATGGCCCAATTCTGTATCCTGAACTCTTAATCACATCATCGCTTCTGCCAACATACCAGTAGTAACCATCATCATCCCTGAATGCCCTGTCTCCGGTAAAATAGAGATTGTTTCGAAAAACTTCCCTGTTTTTCTCCTCATCATTCATGTATCCTACCATAAGGGGTAAGGGTCTCCGTGGATTCATTTCAACAACAAGATTCCCCTCCTCATTGTTTTTTAAAATGTTTCCCTCATCATCTGCAATATTCATTCTGAAGAATGGTGAAGGTTTGCCCATTGAACCCGGTTTAATCTTGATTCCAGGGAAATTCCCCACCATCAGAACTGTTTCTGTCTGTCCATACCCATCTCTGATCTCCACACCACTCATCTTCTTGAATCTTTCAATAATTTCAGGATTCAGAGGTTCTCCGGCGCTGGCAGCCGTTTTTAGTGAACTTAAACTGAGTCCCGGCACATCCTGAATAATGAACATTCTCCACACAGTTGGCGAGGCGCAGAGGGAAGTTATCTTTAGTTCATCAATAAGTTTAAGGTGTTCAACTGGGTCAAATCTACCTTCATAGTGAAATGCAACAGTTGCCGCAGCCACATTCCATGGTGCAAAAATGGAACTCCATGCATGTTTTGCCCATCCCGGAGAGCTTATGTTCCAGTGAATTCCGTTCTTTTCAATACCGATCCACATGGCTGTACTATAGTGGCCCACAGGATAACTTGAATGAGTATGAAGCACCATCTTTGGAAGTCCTGTTGTGCCACTTGTAAAATATATGAGTGCCGGGTCATCGGACCGCGTAGCAACCTTCGATTCAAACCTGTTTATATGTAATAAGGATTCAGTGTCAACGTTTTCCCAGTTCTTGTCTTTTCCCCACACACATATGGTCATTTTCAATTTTTTTTCCATTCCACTGAATTTTGAAATATTTGCTGAATCCGTTATGACTCCAGAAATCTGGGCTGATTCTATTCTGTATTTTACATCATCAGATGTCATGGATGTGGCAGTGGGAACTATAATAGCCCCTATTCTAAGTATGGCCACAACTGATATCCACATCATTGGAACATTTCCAAGCATTAAAATTATCCTGTCACCTTTATTTATTCCCTTCTCTTTGAGATAAAAGGCAAATCTTGACGAAAGATCGGATATTTCCCGAAAATTGAAATCCTGTCTCTTTCCATTGTAATAAAATATTAGGGCTTTCTTATCACCCTGAGTCTCTGCAAGGTAGTCGATCCAGTCTCTGGACCAGTTGTAAAATTCAGGCAGAACAAATTTTTTAAGATCAATATGCGGATACATCTCGTAAAGTTCTTTCATGAAGTTATCATGCAATTTATCCTAATTAAATTTCTTTAAAAGGTAAGTTTCTTAAAATAGTATTTCTACTGAATTTTACTGAGTTTTTCCTTATATCATTTCTTACTGTTTTTCATCCATTTCTTGAATTCAGTGGACGATTTCCAGTCCTCGTTAAATTTCTCCATAAATACCTTCTTATCCTTACCCTTTTTAATAATGATTCCAACTTCTCTGTTCTTCTTCAAACTTGTTTCTGAAAAGTTCTGGGAACCAATGAACACAGATTTTTTGTTATGTATCATTTTGGCGTGCATATATCTTATGTTTGCAGGCATTATATGAATCTGAACACCCCTTGAAACAAGTGTTTCAGCATTCTTCTGATCATTTTCCGATATGCTTGATGGCAGTATCATTTTCAATTTCCTTCCCTTCGAACTGAGAATTTCAATAAGTGTGCTGTCGCTTCCAATCTCCTCTGTTTCTATGAAAAGTTTTTTACTGTTTCTCAGTAAGTCGTAGAGTCTGTTCTCAGAGTCGGGGGAAACAATAAGCAGTTTTCTGTCATGTTGTCCTGCCCTTTCTCCTTCCCAGTCAGAATTAAATATGTTCATAAGGGATTTGTGTATCTTTCTTTCGTCGCCTCTTACGAAGTATTCTCTGTTTTTCTTAAAGGCTGCATCAGTGAGATTCATGGTTCCCACAATAAACTCCTTCTCATTTAACATATATTTTGCATGATCAAAAACATCATTTCCCTCAAACCTTGCAGGCGCTATATTTACCTGAGCTCCAGTTCTTCTCAGAGCCTCAAGGCTCTCACTTCCTGAGCCATCGTAGGGATGACCATCAATGATTATCCTCACGCTTATTTTTCTTGATACTGCATTTGATATTGCGGTCATTATGTCAGGGTCATCTATCAAATAGGAATTTATGCGAATTTCTTTCTCAGAGTTCCTTATAAATTCAAGAATGGGCTCCTTCCCAGCCTCAGGTTCAGAATAAATGATCATAATCCTCACATGCGAGCCATTTATTAAATCTTTCCAAATACGCCTTAAAATATGATCTCTGAAAGAAGTGAGTGGTGGGTCGAGGTAGAATCCCTTATTAAGTCAGATTTTTCAAAAGAGGTTGATGCAAAACGAAGGGAATTTCTTAAATTCAGGGACGAATCACCGGAGAATATCTTCTTTGAACTATGTTTCTGTATTCTCACTGCGAACACATCTGCAGTTCTGGGAATAAGGATGCAGCAGGAACTTGGTCCTGATCCATTTATAAATTATGGTAGGGAGGAACTTAAGGATGCTCTTAAGAGTGCAAAGTATAGATTTTACAATACAAGATCCAAATACATTGTGAGCAACAGATGGATCATTGAGGAGCTCCCAGTTTTATTGAATCACCCGGATCCCTGGTCTGCAAGGGAATTTCTTGTGAATCACTGTATGGGAATAGGCTACAAGGAGGCATCTCATTTTTTTAGAAACTGTGGTGTTTTCGACTTTGCAATACTGGATATCCACATAATTAGACTCATAGATCCGGCTATGGCAAAATCAGGCAAGCCTCTAACAAGAAGAAAATATTACGAATATGAAGGTATAATCAGAAAAAAAGCTGAGGAATTCCATATTGAACCGGGAATACTGGATCTGTACATGTGGAAAATCGCCAGCGGCCAGCTGATAAAATAGATCAATTCCACTTCTGAAAAGCCAATTGGCAGATTTATTTCAAATATCCCCTTCTTATGGCCAGATTCATTACATTTTCTCCCATATCTGTAAGTTTTCCATGTCTTTCTATCAGTCCCATTCTCATGATTCTTTCATCGTCCTTATCGGGTTCCACATTTTTGTATCGTCTTATCTGGAGCCTTTCCAGGCAAGGTCCCTGCAGCATCTTGAGATAAAATTTGCAGTCAGCCATCTTCAGAACAATCTCACCAAGGCGTGTTATTTTAAAATACGTATGGTGTTTGTGCACTTCAGCACTTTTTTTGAGTTTGGCATCTGTTCTCTTTATTGAAGTGTTTCCATATATCTCAAGAAGACCCATTTCCTGAAATTTTTTAAGGTACTGGAATACCACCAGTTTATCTATTTCCGTATAGCGCATTATATTCTTTGCATAGTCCACTTTGGCGGTCTCCATGTGCCTTAATATTCTTATGTTGTTTACGTCTTCAACCAGTTCTGACAGTATTTCCTCTTCCTTCATTTTACCCTATTTTTTCATCCTTCTCATCACATACTGGAGTATTCCACCATTTCTGTAGTATTGTACTTCAACAGGCGTATCAAGCCTTATGTCCACATCTATGCTCGTTTCCTTTCCATTCCTGTTCCTGAATGACACTTTGGCCTTCTGGTGTGCCTTGAGATTCTCAGGGAGTACAATATTTACCGTTCCAAATGGATCAATGTCAAGGTTCTCAAATCCTTGTCCCTCCTTGAACTGAAGGGGCAATATTCCCATTCCTATGAGGTTACTCCTGTGAATTCTTTCATAGCTTTTGGCTATGATCGCCTTAACTCCCAGAAGATATGGACCCTTTGCAGCCCAGTCTCTTGAAGATCCTGTACCATACTCCTTGCCCGCAAAAACAACTGAACCTCCAGAAGAAATGTTGTTCATTGCAACATCAAATATCCACTTCTCTTCACCCTTTTCCTCTGTTCTTGTATAAGGGCCTTCTTTGTCAGAAAGTTTGTTTTTAATCCTGTTGTTTCCAAAGGTACCACGCATCATAACCTCGTGATTTCCCCTTCTTGATCCAAAGGAGTTGAAATCCTCAGGTTTTACACCATGATCCATCAGATATTTACCAGCAGGGCTTGCCTTTGATATAGACCCGGCTGGAGATATATGGTCAGTGGTAACTGAATCACCGAATACAGCCAGGACTTTTGTATTATTAATTTTATTAATATAGTCAGGTACAGTTTCACTGAAGTCCTTGAAGAATGGTGGATTTCTAATATAGGTGCTTTCCTCATCCCATTTGTAGAGGCTCCCTGACGGTGCATCCATCTGATTCCAGAGATTGCTGAACTTGTTGAGATTTGAATAGTTGTCCGCATAGAGTTTTTCACTCACATTATTCTGTATTATGCCATCTATTTCGGCGTTTGAAGGCCATATGTCTTTGAGGTATACCTTCTTTCCATCCTTTGATATTCCAATAGGATCCTTTTCCATGTCCACATCAACGCTACCGGCAATAGCAAATGCAACAACAAGAGGTGGGGACATCAGATAGTTTGCTTTCACGTTTCTATGGATTCTCGCCTCAAAGTTTCTGTTACCAGAAAGTACTGCAACCGTATACAGGTTATTTTCCACTATGGCATTTTCT
This sequence comes from Cuniculiplasma thermophilum, assembly GCF_052315355.1. Classification (NCBI taxonomy): domain Archaea; kingdom Methanobacteriati; phylum Thermoplasmatota; class Thermoplasmata; order Thermoplasmatales; family Cuniculiplasmataceae; genus Cuniculiplasma; species Cuniculiplasma thermophilum. The sequence continues at coordinate 13,118 of NZ_JBLSDF010000038.1, read as the reverse complement.
ATTTCACTTTTGAGCGGGCCTGAATTGCCTATGCAGGTTGTGCACCCATACCCAACAACTTCAAATCCCAGTTTATCAAGATAACTCTGTAGTCCGCTGTTTGAAAGATACTGGGATACTACTCTTGATCCCGGAGCAAGGCTTGTCTTTACTTTTGGATTTACCTTGAGACCAAGTTCCACTGCCTTCTTTGCGAGAAGACCTGCCCCAACCATCACCCTTGGATTTGATGTATTTGTACAGCTTGTTATTGCGGCTATAACCACATCTCCATCCCTTATTGTCTCTTCCTTTCCATCAATTTTTATCTTGACTGCTTTCAAGGAGACCTGTACAGGTGAATTTCTTCCCTCCTGAAACTTCTGGTTGTTTTCCTCCATAAACTTTAGAAAGCTTTTTCCACTATCTTTCAGTGAAACCTTTTGCTGTGGTAGCTTAGGTCCAGCAATAGTACTTTCAATAGAAGAGAGATCAAAATCAATCAATTCGCTGTAGTCCAATCCCTTCTGATTACCAAACATACCCTGTCTTGTGAAATATTCCTTTACAAGATTCACATGTTCTTCACTTCTTCCCGTCAGTCTGAGATAGTTCAGTGTCTCCTCGTCAACAGGAAAGAGTGCGCAGGTGGCACCATATTCGGGGCACATATTTGAAAGGGTAGCTCTGTCTGTTAAGGAAAGTGATGATACTCCATCCCCAAAGAACTCAACAAACTTCCCAACTACATTGCTCCTCCTCAGGAGTTCTGTGAGTGTTAAAACAACATCTGTGGCAGTTACCCCCTCTCTCAATTTTCCGTGTATGTTAACCCCCACAACCTTTGGAGAAAGAAATGTGACAGGTTGACCTAGCATGGCCGCCTCAGCTTCTATACCACCAACACCCCAGCCCAGTACACCCAGTCCATTTATCATAGTTGTATGGGAATCAGTTCCAACCAGGGTATCGAAGTATGCCTCGTTCACACCATTGGATTCATTCACGTGGACTACCTTTGCAAGATATTCCAGATTCACCTGATGCACTATTCCTGTGGATGGTGGTACAATTCTGAGATTTTTCATAGAACCCTGAGCCCACTTCAGGAATCTGTATCTCTCCCTGTTCCTCTCAAATTCCTTCTCAGAGTTCAATTTAAGTGCATCAGCTACTCCATAATAGTCAACCTGGACTGAATGATCAATTACCAGATCAACAGGAACCCTTGGCTCAATATCCTCAGGGTTCCTTCCCATTTTTTTAAACACCTCTCGCATTGATGCAAGATCAACAACAGCAGGTACACCCGTAAAATCCTGCATTAGAACCCTTGAAACTGTTAATGGAATTTCAAAATCACCCTGAGACATACCCTTCCATGACAGCAGATTCTTAAGGTCTTCCTCCCTTACTGTTTCTCCGTCCAGATTTCTCGCGAGACTTTCAAGTGTGATTCTGATTGAAATTGGCATTCTGTCGATCCCACTGTTGTATTTAGAAAGCTTTTTTAGGGAAACATACCTGTATTTTTTTCCATTTATTGAAAATTCATCAAAAAATTCCTCTGACTTCATGAATCAGGATTGCATATTATTTTATAAATTTTGGAAGTAATTATTTTGTTTATATTCCCTCACGTCATATCAATAATTTCTTATAGATTAAATCTTAGTAAGAAACAGTGTTTCAATATTTCTCATGCCGTCTTCCACAATCTTCTCAACGAATTTTTTAAAGTCACCTTTGCCAATTAATTCAGGAAGTTTTCCTGCATCCATTTTCGCTTCGACTTCAATTCTTGTTTTACCACTACTGATCTTTTCATAATCAATGGCAAATCTGAATCTATCCTTGTATTCTTCAATTCCCTCATAAACTATTCTGCATTCCGTAATTTTTAAAGAAAATTCTATTTCAAAAATTCTGATGATTCCAAATTTTTTCCACCTGAATTTCACTGAGTATATATGGTTGCCCTTAAACCCTATTTCCAATGTGTATTCTGAGCTTGCCAGGAACCTCCTGGGATCAGAACCAACGAAAAAAACATTGTCACAAGAAACTTCTATCTCCTTTTCCATAGAATATTTCAACATATTTGTGTACCAGCATTCTAAAGTTGCTCATAATTCTTATCTATATATACGCGATATGTGTGCGGAATATTAAATATCCATTTGGAATAAGGCTTGATCATTTTTATTTTTCACATCATAATTTAATATCCTGAAAGCTTTCTATTTTTTCAATTCCCTTATTCCATTTATTGTCATATCCATCTCTCCTAACGAGGTAGCATAGCATTCCAGCAGATTGGGCTGCAATTATTTCTTCCTCAGAATCAGAGAGAAAAAGTATATTCCTGGGATTTTCTCCAATTTGATTTGCAATTTTCATATAACTATCCTTTTCCTTTTTACTTCCAACCTTTGTATCAAAATATCCATCGAGCATTTGAGATAAATTTCCATCACTTGTATGGCCAAAAAGCAACTTCTGGGACATAACGCTCCCGGACGAGTATATAAAAACCCTCAGTCCACGGTTCTTCCATCTCATTACGCTTTCCTTCACTTCAGGATAAAGAGTACACATAAGTGTTCCATCTTCAAATCCCTCTTTCCAGATGAGTCCTTCCAGTTCCTTAAGTGCCCCATATTTACTATCTTCGTCGATCATGCTTTTTACTATTCTGGAAATGTCTTCTAAATTATTCTCATTGTATTCTATGTTTACATTTGAATTATGAGCTCTTTTAAATTCATTCAAAATATGAATTAACAGCCTCTTTATTTCATCAGAATAAAGGTTCCTTCGGAGAAAATCATCCAGATGATCCCTGGCATATTGAAACATATCTTTGTGCACAAATTGGATTGGCACAGATGTGCCCTCTATATCCATCAATATTACTCTTACAGTCATTTAATGAACCCATCTCAATGACTTTTGTAGCTTATATAAGAAGGTCCAAAGCAAACAGGTTCGTATTTTCTGTCAACTCCACTGTTTGTGTAATATGGAGTCCAACCAGATTTATCCTTAAAGAGCCTTATTGCAATGATATGTTTATCCTGGCATAAATCGAACCAGTGCTTTGTCCCTGCAGGAACTCCAAGCAAGTCACCTGGCTCTACCTCTATGGAAAAAACTTTCCCATCCATATTGATATAGAAAATGCCTGATCCATCTATGGTAAATCTCACCTCATCCTCACTATGTACATGCTCTTTCTTAAATTTCTCAAGCATAATCTCAAGATTTGGTGTCTTTGAGTCTATATTTATTACGTCTGCAACAAGATAATTTCCCTCTTCCTTCAACGCTTCGATCTCATCATTGAATACCCTGAGGATCTCATTGTCATTCTTTTCTATGGAAGATATTTTTTCGATGTCCCATTTATCATACCTTATATTCCTTTCTTTCAGAAATTTCTCAGCGTCATCATACTCACTAATTATTTTTCCATCATTTTTCAGGTTAATTTTTACCATTTTTTGAACCTCCATCTATTCTTTCCCATTCAACAGAATTTTCCTGTAAAGAAGGTCAAGTAGGAATTCAATTCCTTCAGTGTGAGTTTTTGCCTCATTTAAGTTCATTCCCCACGTGTACAATCCATGGCCTTTCAGTATAAATCCGTGAATTTTATCATCCCTTTGCAACCTGTCAAAGACTATTTTGTAAAGATAGTGCATATCTTGGGAATTTCCTATAATTGGTATTATTTCAACAGATTCGTGGCTTTTATTTCCTCTCAGTGCCTTCAGCATTTCATACCCCTCTATGCATATGAATCCTTCATCACTGTAAATTTCCGACAGAAGGGTACTGTTGACAGAGTGCGTATGAATTACAGACCTCGATCCTGTGGCCTTAATTATGGCAATGTGTAGGAGTGTTTCAGCCGATGGTTTGAGATTGCCAGAAAGGACTTCTCCAAGTTCATTCACCGTGATAAAATCCGATATTTTCATTCTGCCTTTCTGGACACCACTGGAGCTTATTTGAAGAACCAGGGGATCTTCAGAAATCAAAGTACTTATATTTCCACCTGTTCCAAGCATCCATCCAAACCTGTACATTCCAGAGGCAACCTCTATCATTTTCTTTGCCTCCCTGTTTAGGGAATCCTGGTTGATTTCACACACTTTTGTTACATTCGTCACTTCGACCTTACCCTTTATAATTGGTATTAAAGGATACTGAAAATAATTGTGTAGTGGATATTTTAAAAAAATATTAGTATAAGGTGCAGAAATGACTGATTGAAATTTGGATTCATATTACTGGGAATACTTTTAAATTACATACAAAGGGGAAGTTGTTATATGTTTATATGTGGATTTGCAATATTCACGTATATGACTCCTCTGGAAATTGAACGGCCATGGATTAAGGAGGGTTTAGGCAAGAAGACATTTATCGGTGTAATACTAGTGTTTATTGTAACATTTATTCTCATCATTTCTTTCAACGGAATAGGTGGGACAACAGTAAATATCCAGCAGATAAACGTGAATTTCAAAAATATAAATGAGCAGAGTTATTCCATTCCATATGGCAAATTTACATATTCCGGTGGATCAACTCTTGATATTTCAGTCCCAATTACGGTGAACAACGGTGTTCAATTTACAATAAATTCCGTCTCCGCGCAGAATGGTTTTATGGCAAAACTTGACAGACCGGTGACGGTAGACGGTAATGGTGTGTATGAAATTCCTGTTACTCTAGAAATGCCATCTTATAATTACGCGGGCTCACTCAATTTGACATTTTCATAAGTGATATACATAGGATTTAATAATCTGTGGTGGTAATGTAAAAACACATTACCACTCAAAATAGTAAGCTGTAAGGAAAAAGATATTTAAGCCAATGATTCTTTTTTTTATTTGAATGACCAAAAATTCCTATCTGGCAGTTGTATTTCTTTTAATAGGATTAGTTGCACTTCTTCTATCCACAACCTACGTACCTGTAACTGAAAGCTACAAAGCTCCATCCATAGGCAACAGTATTTCGGAGAGAGCCGATAAAATACTCATATACAATGAAGAAAACGCCACACGCTATTTTTGGGACTGTGCAAATCCTGTAAATGGCCTTGTAAGGGATCATTCAGAATTGAATTCTCCATCATCCATTTCCGCGGTTGGATTTGGAATGACATCACTTATTATTGGATATGAAAATGGGTGGTTTACCAGATCAGAGGTATATGACAGGATTCTCACCACACTCAATTATTTTAACAACACAACCCAGAATCATGGTTTTTATTATCATTTCATAAATATGTATAATGGTTCAAGCGCTTACAACAGTGGTTTTTCCTCCATAGATACAACACTTTTCATTTCAGGGGCACTATTTGCAGGTCAGTTTTTTAGTGGTACACCATTGCAGAGACTTGCTGAAAGACTCTATGAGAGAATTAACTGGCAGTGGATGACAAATAACACCTCCCTCTTAAATATGTGTTATTACCCCGATTCAGGCTTTTCCCACTATTACTGGACCGATTACAGTGAAGGTCTTTTGATGTACATACTTGCATTGGGCTCTCCAACTCATCCACTCCCCGTATCGGACTGGGAATACTGGATATCGACCTGGAGGGAGAACGGCCAGAATAGCTTAAGGCACTGGGCTGCATCAGACGAAAGTATGTTCACGTACCTTTATGCACAGGCATACATCAACTTCAAGAACCTTAATTTCAACTATGTTGGAAATTTATGGAACAACTCCAAGCGGGCAATAGAGTATGACATATCATTTTCTCAGAGTTGCACAAAATATGAAACATTTGATCAGGGATACTGGGGAATTTCCGCCAGTAATGGGCCAAATGGTTACGAGGCCTTTGGAGCCTATCCGGGAGGCACAGATGGAACGGTTGCCCCCTATGCAATGATTGGTGCCCTACCCTTTGTCCCAAACCAGTCTAAACTGGCTGTTATAAATATGTGGGATATAAGAAACGAGACCTATTCCACTTACGGATTCGTGGATGCCTTTAATTTGGGTGATAATTGGTTTTCTCCGGATTATATTGGCATTGATGTTGGAATCGAAATCCTTATGACTCAGGATTATTTCAACGGCTTTGTCTGGAAATATTTCATGGAGATACCCTATGTGGAGAATGCACTATTGGTTCTCGGGGTTTAAACCTAATTTAAAGGACCCATTTATCAAGAGTGAAATTTCCTGACAAGCCAAATTATAGTTTTTGAATTACTCAAAAGCTCTATTTGAATTGCTTTAATAGTAGGTATTTATCTAGAAGTTCCTTTACTTTCCTGTCCAGATTATTTCTCCTCGTAAGGCCAGACATCTCAAGTTCTGCAATCATTGCCGAAATTTTGATGGCGTTTGAATGGACTCTCATAAATTCCTCGTATGAACTGTAATTTATGGAGGCTATCCTTCCTTGAAGAAAGGACTTTTCCTTAAGGTTTTCCCTGTACTTCTCATACTCATTTTCGAGTTCATCCATAAGATCCCTATACTGTTCAATGTTGTTTTCAATGTAATCAATTTCTTCCCTTGTAAGGGAGCATAGATGGGATAATTTCTTCATATCCATCAATATCTCATCTCTTCAAGTTCCCTTATGATCCGTAAACTGAGATCATAATCCTGTCTCTCTTTTTCAAGTGTTTCTCTATTTTCTTTTACTATAGTAGTAAGAGTTTCAATTTCCATTGAAAGATTCTGATTCATCTCCTCATACAAATGGAGGCTCTGCATCAGTTTCTGATAAATGACATCGTTCACAAGATGAATATGTTCAAAAAATAGTTATAATTTACCTGCAAAAAGAGTACTATAAATATGAATTGCTATTGAATTATACTCCCACCAGAATAATGCAGTTCATAAATTATTCCGCTTTCGCTCTCAATGCTCTCATAACCCATAAAGTAGTCAAATTCCCCAGAAAAGTCATTGTGATATGTTAGAACACCATCAGAAAAGGCCTTTGGCCCTCTGTATGGTGCCTCTCTCTCAACCAGATAGAGAGCCTTTTTTAAAAAAGCATAGGTTTTCTGAGTATTCCCATTTTCATCCAGCATACCTCCAGAATAAACCATACTCCAGACAGGATTTTCATTTTCCATTACTGTTTCAATGCCTGCAAAGGTGAGACTTCCATACCATAAGTCTCTGTAAGTGAGATTTCCTTCTTGATTTAAGATTTCGTGTGCGTTTTTAATTGATTTGCTGAGATTTCCAGTGTTAGAGGCATATCCCTTTCTTTTTGAATCTACAATGAAATCGATCAGTTTCTCGTAATCCATAGAATCAGTATTCTCTGTCAGGATAAATAAATTCCATAAATAGTGGGGAAACTATGGCAAGAGTCTTACCACACCTTAATTTTTTTCATGGAACTGCTATTTGTCCCCTGTAACCCGAACACCTTTTCAAAATCCTCATGGGTCACTGCTGGAACTGAAGCCCTTATCCTTGATGGAGCATGAGGATTGCTGGATACAAGCCATCTCAAAAATTCTTCCCTGTCCTTTTCCCTCCAGCTCTGTGCCCACCCTATGAAAAATCTCTGCTCTGGAGTAAATCCATCAATTTTCCTTTTCATTTCCGGATTTCTGTTAAGTTTTCTCTGCAATGCCTCATAGGCAATACTGACACCACCAAGATCTGCTATATTTTCTCCCAAGGTCAGATCTCCGTTTACAAAGAGTCCAGGAAGGACTTCCTGGGCACTATAAAGCTTTGAAACCTCGGAGGCTCTTCTCGTAAATTCTGCTTCGTCTTCCTTTGTCCACCACTCCTTGAGATTCCCTTCTGCATCGAATCTTCTCCCTTCATCATCAAATCCATGGGTTATCTCGTGGGCTATTGTTCCTCCTGTTGCCCCATAATTTACAGCATCGTCAAGATCTGGATCAAAAAATGGTGGCTGAAGTATTCCTGCTGGAAATACTATCTCATTATCTGTGGGGGAAAAGTATGCATTCACAGTTGGCGGTGTCATTTCCCAAAGTTCCTTGTCAACCGGCATTCCGATTCTTTTAATCATCCTGTCGCTTTCAAAGCTATTAGATCTCAATACATTTCCCAGAAAGTCATCAGGAGATATACGTAGGGATGAGTAATCAATAAATTTTGATGGATATCCTATTTTTGCACGAAACCTGGAGAATTTTTCCAGGGCTTTTTTTCTTGTTTCTTCACTCATCCAATCCACGTTTTGAAGTCTTTCTCTGAATACATCTTTTATATCTTCCACCATTTCACTTATTTTCTCTCTGTATCTGGAATCAAAATGATCTCTCACGTATATCTTTCCCAGAGCCTCTCCCATAGTTCCATCTATTAGCCTTACGGTTCTTTTCCACCTGGGCTCAGGTGACTTTTGCCCATAGACCTTTCTCTGGAAGAAATCAAAATGCTCATCCTGCATTTCCTTGTGGAGAAAGGTTGCAGTGCTCTTCAAAAGATGCCATCTGAAATATATCTTCCACTCTTCAATTGGAATGTTCTTGAGCATCTCTTCCAGATTGTGGAAAAACTTGGGTTGTCCAATAATTACGTAGTCAGTATTCTTTAGGTCAATTTCTTTGAGATATCTTTCAAATTCAATTCCAGGAAACTCTTTTCTCAATTCCTTTATCATAAACCTGTTGTAATTTCTCTCAGGATCTCTTAGCTCCACCGGTTTGAAACTTGATTCCGCCAGTTTTGTCTCAATATTGAAAACTATATCTGCCATATTTTCGGAGTTTTCCTCATTCTCTCCAACTATGATGAACATTTTCTTTATGTGTTCCTTGAATTGTTGTCGCAAATTTTTGAATGAATCCTGAATATAGTATTCGCTGCTTGGAAGTGAGAGTCCACCCTGAACAATATAGAATGCGTAGGTATTACTCTTCTTCATATCCCCGTAGGATTCGTAGGAGAACATTGGTTCTATTCCTATTAAGTGCAGCTTTCCAGTCAAATCCATAAGGTCATTTTTTTCCTTCACGTCTCTAATAAGATCCATTATGGGTTCCAAAGGTTTGGTTTTAATTTCCTCAATTCTATCTGTATCCATAGCCGAAAGGTAAAAATCACCTAGTTTTCTCTCATCACTTTTTTCATCCCAATCATCACCAAAGGCACATTTTTCCAATATTTTTCCCAAAACATATCTGTTATATTCAACAAGTTCTGAGCTTGCACCCCATTCCATCTTATCATCTGGAATCTGGTTGATCTCATCCCATTTCCCACAGGCGTAACTATAGAAATCATCAGCCGGGTTTACATTCCTGTCCATGAAATCAACAGAGAATTTTGGAATTTTTGGAGGATTCTTTTCGTCTATCTTCTCAATATGCTTCCTTATTTCATTTCTGTCCATTTTTTCCTTACTTTTTCATAGAATATTTACTTTTTGAAAATTTTTTTGTGATGTCCTATGAAAATAGAAATCAATGATCATTGAAATTATATTTAGTTCTTGATCTGATAAGAATTAAAAATTTATCCTACATGACAAAAGAATGGTTCCCCGAACAATTTCAAATAATAGTGAAAAAAATTGATTTAGCCGCATCAAATTTCCGTTTAATCGTATCCACAGCCACACTGTATGGCTTCAAATTCTGTCTCGTGCTCAGCACCACATGATGGGCATACATATTTTCCAACTTCTTCGTATACTATTTCCATATTTTTTTCATGATTTTATGGAATATAAAAGTTGTCGTAGTAAAATTCGTCATTTGTCAATTCGCGTAACAGATGACGTAAGAGTTTGGGGAATAGGAAAAAAACTGAATTTCCTGGATATGAATTTAATAAAATTCATCTTGCGTTGAATATTCATGAACAAATTACTCCGGTAGTATTTAAGCAAAATTCTCTTATGATTTGAAGTATATAAAGACCCAATCACTTTATATTCATTAAAATCGACATATGACTTAGCTAAAAAATGGCAGTTATGTGATCGTTGTTTTATTTATACGGTAAAAAGGGGATTTAATATTTTGGGAAGGTAACAATTAATATTCTGTTCAGTTTACTCTCCAATCTTCTCTTCCCAGATTCTTTCAATCATAATGTCTCTGTTTGTGATAAAATTGTAAGTGTTATACCAGGCATATACCCATATGACATTAAGTGCTAGGGCGATGAATCCGAAAAGCCATAAAAGGTCAGGTTCATTTGTCAGGGACATTATTTTCAGTGTCGAGATTGCAAAAAGACCAAGTGGAAATCCGTATGCCCATACGCTCATATTCCCCTTTGTAGGATGACTCAGTATAATTATGGCCACGACAAGGAAATTCCACACTTCAAATCCCCACAGGAAAAGTGAAATTATGCCTGCTGTGGATGAGGAAATAAGGAAGATGTTCAAGCTATTGAAGGATTCAAGAGTCAGGATGTTAATGACAGCAAGGCTTGCAATTCCAACTGGAAGCATTGTTGTTGGGAGTGTCTGGTGATTTTTGTTTGCAACATGTCCAGCTAGTGCAAGTGAACCTATGAAGATGTAAAGCATAAAGAATATGCCAAGACCAAAAATTGTAAGGTAATATATGGTGTGGGCAGCACCACCTCCATAGAATTTAATAAGATAAGGGGCCAGGAATGCACTGGTTCCAATGGCCAGTGGAGGAATAACTATGGCATAATTCATCTCCTTTGCCTCAATTTTTTTGGTATAGAGTCTAAAACCTAAAAGAACACCAAGCAAAAGAGCCAGTGAATAGTCAATCCCATAGTTCAGAAGTGAAAGCTCCGCTCCTAGTGATGATATGCCAAAGTAATAGATCAGCTGCGAATCTGAAACAAATCCTATGATCGGTATTATGGCAACAAAACTAAGCCTTGTAAGGTTATTCCAATGGGAGAACAAGGCATCCCTGTAAAGTAAGGCCCTGGCAATCCAGAGAACAAGAACAACAAGGAAAATTGAAATTCCGAGTAATGTAAATATCTCTCCAATTATGCTGTATGGCAAATATCCTGTTTGACCATATATCAAAATGTAAACCTCTGCAAGGGCAAGGGTTGCTATGGGAATTCCAAACCACTCTGATCCAATGAGTGAAATACTACTTTTATTCAACTTTTTCACCTCTATTTCCTGCCCCTAGGGTTAATCATAAGTTTCATTATATCTGCTGAATATGTCAGTGCTTTATTTCCTGTGATAAACCGGGAAACTGCAATTGCATCAACGGCTTCATCAACTTTCCCACCTGCATTGAAATAAGCTTGAAGATATACACTTGCGCAATCAGGATCTCTTATGGAGACGCTGATTGCATATGCAATAAGAAAGGTATATTTCTTCTCCAGTTCAACAGGAGAGAGAAGAAATGTCTTTTCACGAATGTGTTCATTTAAAAGGTCAAATGAGATTTTTGACAATGCAGATAGATTCTTTGGGGGCTCTTCCATTCCACTATTTCTTGTCACGTTCATTAAAATGTTATCCACCTCCACATTTTTATTATAATTCTTGGAAAAATTTGAAAATATATGATCCGAGGATCCAACTGTCGAAAGAGTTGAAGACATAAGAGCCATCTTTACAACTTTGATTACATCCAGGATTTCATTGTCAGATGCTGACTGATTTCTCGCAAGTTCAAAGTGAACCTTAATGGATTCCTTCTGACCATTGGCAATGGAAACTCCCAGGGCTATAAGTGAAAGAAGCTTCTTTGAAAGGGTTTTTCGACCCAAATATAGAGCCATGTTTTCTCTGAACTGTTCGTCGGAAAATTCCCGATCTATAATTCCAAGAATTTCCACAATCTCAGGCGTTTCACCAATTGCACTTTTTGCAAAGCTATCTATTTTTTTCAAGTCGTCATTCATAAGTTGAAATAAGGTTGTTAAATAAATCTTTTTCACGCAAAAAATTTAAGAAAATGGGAAAAAAATCCAATTTTTTGGATATCATTTAAACGAGATTTGACCGGAGATATCTTATACTCTATTGTTCAATTTCATCAAGCACAACCTGCAAATCTATATCATATATACCAAATTTTGGCAATTCCTTTCTTGCGTATTCTCTAATTTCTGAGCAATCCTCTCCTATTATTTCCATTATGAATCTTCTTTGGCCTGTTGTTATGACTGTCCTTTTTATGCGTTTTTGTGTCTTTGCAAATTTGACGATCCCATCTATCATTTCAGCAGGTACATTAAATGAAATGAATGCCTTGCAGTGCATACCAACGCTTTGAAAATCTATCTTTGCCTTGCATCCCTTAATGACCCCTCTTTGCTTTAGAAGTATAATCCTATCTCTTACTGTCCATAAGCTTTTACCGGTCTCCTTAGAGATTTCGTCATAGGATTTAGAGCAGTCTTCTTCCATAATCTCAATGATCTTCATATCAAGAGCATCAATTTTGAATTTTTTTTCCTCGTCAGATCTCATTTTGTCTCGTGTCTCCCGATAACAAATTATACTTTGAAATATATATTTTTTTCTTTAATTTGAATAAACCTCCCTTTTCTCCAATTTATACGGAATCTTTTCAAAATCCTTAAGTAAGAATTTTTATAATAAACGAAACTAGTTTTCATGATTAAATGTTACTTCATCCAATTGGCTTTGTTAGGAACACCAATTAAAAATTAAACATCATCAATATATAAAGAGGATTTCGAATAACCACTGGAATTCTGCTATCTTTGTTCTGTAGTTCGTGATTTTCATTGCAATATCAACAATAACAATGATTTTCATGGCATGTACATTGTATCCGAAGCATGCGAACATGAACTTCACCCTTGATGAAATAATCCGGATCTCAGGAGAAAGGACAACCTATGGATACAGGAGAGTCTGGGCACTTCTCAGGAATTCCGGCATTCGTGTGAATATTAAGACGGTGAGGAGAATCATGAGAAGGAACAGTCTTGCACTGCCATTGCAAAACATAAGAACAGAATTAGGAAGAAGGAACTCACAAAGCCGGACAACATCAACAGGTTATGGGAAACAGACATCCACTATGTAAGCACACAGAGAGACGGAATGCACTATCTCATGTCAATAAAGGATTGCTTCAGCAAGAAATGGATTTCATATGAATTCTCCAGGTCATGTACAGCAAATGACTGCATCAGGGCAG
>NZ_JBLSDF010000037.1:0-18683 GCF_052315355.1 Cuniculiplasma thermophilum | reverse complement strand
TAGCTATGAAGATTTACATGAAATACAAGGGAAATCTGGATAAATAGAACTTGAAAATGCTGTTATTGTTCATATTGCAATGAAAATCACGAACTACAGAACGAAGATAGCAGAATTAGGGTGGTTATTCGAAATCCTCAATTGCAAAAGCAATTTCTTAGTCAAAATATATCTCTCATCCTGTGAATTAGAAACGTACTTTTTAATGTTTTAGGTTAACACTACTTTTCATGCCTTATGTGGTTTTTAGATCTACTGCTATATCGAGGATATTAGCAGAGTTACGTGTAAATTGTACAAATGGTTTGATATAAGTCAGATAGGTGAAGTTAGGAGAAATCGCTCATTATAGTAGATGGGAATCTATTATGGTTACTTAAGTACCGAAAGCTTCTTTGTGAATTCGTAAAATACCAAATTCCTTTTTTCAAGGGTCAACCGGAATACAGTTTTGATTATCGCAGTATTTGTAATAGTAAAGATATAATTCAACTTAATTACACTATCCTGGGCAGCTCCTTCACTTTTCAATATGCTTATGCCACTCATTTTGGTGTTAGTTGTTATGCCGGCTATTATAATGTTCCCGTATTCCTCGAATAATATTAGGGCAGGTCGAACTTTAAAGTCATCTGAATCAGTGAATTTTACTCTTGTTAATATGACATCTCCAGGCTCAGGCACTTTCCCACCCAGAGTAGTCGCCCTCTCCCCACAGCTCTTTCATCCTCTCTTCCTGAGCCTTTTGCACAAATGTTTTAAGTTCACTAGTCTCTCCCACATTTTCTATAAGATTAAGAATTATCTCGCTATAGGTTTCCCGCCGATATCTTTTAAACTTTTTAAGTGCGTCTACAACCGACCTATCAAGTTGAATTGTCGTTACGCTAGATTTTGACACTATGTATTATCTATATTTTGTATATAATGATTTATACCATCTAATATAGTACCTAAATACTCGCCATTATATTATCTGGGATACAAATCGACCTCAAATAACTTGATTTCCTTAAATCACGCGTTATAAATTCTATTTTGAACCACTAACACGTTCACGTGGAAAATCATGCATTGGATTTTAGCTTTATATATAAACAAATTCAGTTATAGTTAGCATGGACCGGTCGGGATTTGAACCCGAGGCCTCCTGCTTGCGAAGCAGGCGATCTACCCCTGATCTACCGGCCCTTTACGTCTTAATGCCATTTCCCTATTTTTTATTTGTCTTGAATGAAAGGAGCAATGAAATCTTATTCATAAAATGAAACAATATGGAAAGCATATTTAACAGTGTGGGATACCATTACAATGGCTCAGGAAATTCCGGAGTTAAATGGCGTCATTCCACGTCCCTATCAGATTGAAGCTTACAGTAGAGCATTGGATTCAAATCTTCTCCTTGTTCTGCCCACAGGCCTTGGTAAGACAGTTGTGGCAGCCCTGGTATCACTCTATTATCTCAAACAGAATAAGGCAGTAATAATGCTGTCCCCAACCAGACCTCTGGTAGACCAGCATCTTAAAACAATGATGAATCTATTTCAGAATTATCCTTACAAGATAAATGCAATCACTGGCCATAACCCTGTAATAGAGAGAATGTCAATGTGGGCAGAATCCAACATGGTCATTTCAACACCACAGACAGTTGAAAAGGATATAAAGCGTGGGATCGTCTTCCTGAACAAATTCTATCTTCTCATAGTTGATGAGGCTCACAGGGCTACTGGGAATTATTCCTACGTGTCTGTTGCCAAAGAGATTTCAGAACTCCCAGGAAGGAGAATACTGGCAATGACCGCAAGTCCAGGGTCCAAAAACGAAAAGATAGAAGAAATAAGGGAAAATCTGTCCATAAAAAATGTAATCATCAAGACGGATTCAGATCCTGATATTGCAAAATACGTGAAGGGCTCAGATATAGAACCACTTTTCATAAACCCTGCACCTGAGCAGAAGATGGCAATAGATTATCTTTCATCTGCAAGAGATGATATGCTCTCGAAACTTCAGGTGAAATTTCCCTTTGTAAGAAAGCGCTCCTCAAGGGCAGACATGAGTAAATATATACGGGATCTTTCAGCAAGGGCGTCTGCAGGAGAAAAGAATCTGTTCTCCGATATACCATATTTCACTGCAATCGTGCGCATGGACGTTCTTTCTGAGTATCTGGAAACGCAGGGCATTGAAATTGGTTACGATTACCTTAAGGAGATGAGGGAGAGTGAGGAAAGATCCCTGCAGAGAACCTACAATATCCTTTCAAAAAATCCAGATTTTATCCGTGGGTCCCAGATAATAGAATCTGCCATCACTAAATACGTGAATCCGAAGTTCAAAGCAGTAATGAATCTTTGTGAGGAGATGATTAGGGAAAGGCCAGATTCAAGGTGTATCGTCTTCACCCATTACAGGAAAACATCTGAATTTCTCATGAAATTTCTGAGCGAAAATTCAAAAATAATAAAGCCGCTGAGATTTGTAGGACAGTCAGGAAAGGGCATTGACAAGGGGATGTCCCAGAAGGATCAGAGGGAGGGCATAGAGAGATTCAAGGAAGGTCAGTACAACGTGATGCTGGCAACAAGTGTTGCTGAAGAGGGTCTTGATATACCATCCACGGATCTTGTGATTTTCTATGAACCTGTTGCATCGGAGATAAGAAGCATACAGAGAAGGGGCAGAACCGGAAGATTTCGCCATGGAAGTGTTTTCATTCTCATATTTTCAAACACAAGGGATCAGGCTTACTATTTTTCAAGTCAGAACAAGGAGAGAAACATGATCGCAAATATGAAAAGTGAAATGGAGAGAAAAAAACCAAAACATATTGATGAATATTAAGAAGAATCTGCAGATATTCTGCTCAACCTTGCAAGGAGATAATCAAGCTGTATTTTGTCTGAACCTCCCTGCACAAGTCTTGATTCCGCATCGGAGAGTGCTATGAGACTTTCTCTTTTCATTATGGGAGAAACCTGCTCCTTCACCATAAGGCTGTGCATACCCTTTATGATGTCAAGGGCTGAATATCCACCATCTGTGAGCAGTGACATGCCTATTCTGGAGGCTTCATCAAAATTACCATGTCTTGCATTGCTGAGAAGTGGAATCAGATTTTTCTCCTCAACATTTCCCGCTATTTCATACACATCCCTTACACTGGGTTTTTCAAGGTATGAAAGTGATTGCAGAAGATTTACCCCTCTTCTCAGATCACCATCTGCATTCTCACATATGGAATCCATTACATCTTCAGATAGCTTCATTCCCTCCTTTTCACCTATATTCTTAAGGGCCTGCTTCATATCATTCTGATCAATTTTCCTGAATCTTATGAGAACTGCCCTTGATTGCAGTGGTGGTATAATACCTGTGGAGTAGTTGCAGGAAAATATGAATCTCACGTTTCTGAAATATACCTCCATTGTTCTTCTCAGGGCTGCCTGTGCTTCTGGTGTCAGTTCATCCGCTTCGTCCAGAAATATAATCTTGAATTTTCCCTCGGTTATGGATTGAGTCCTTGCAAAATCCTTGATATCCTCCCTTATTATACCAATTCCACGGTCGTTTGAAGCATTAAGTTCAAGGAAGTGGTCCCTCCAGTTTTCGCCTATCATCTCCATGGCCAGGCATATGGCAGCAGTGGTCTTTCCAACACCGGGTGGGCCTGCAAAGATCAGGTGTGGCATCTCTCCTGAATTTATGAAGCCCCTTAGAATCCTTGTTGCCTCTTTCTGACCTGCTATATCCTCAACCTTGGTAGGTCTGTGCTTTTCTATCCAGATCTCCATCTAATGGTTATTACATTAAGGTAATATAAACTAAACGAACCAAAACAGATTATATGGGAATATGGAATTACATGAACTGAAAATGAAAAAAATAGCAGTTTTTGCATCAGGCTCCGGTACTACATTCAGATCCATAGTGGAATACAGCATCAAAAAGGATTCCTCATTCAAAGTATCATCTCTTGTTACTGATCGTAAAAATTGCGGAGCTGTGCAGATTGCATCTGATTTTAATATTCATGTAATTGAATACAATCAAAATATCTCAGATTATCTCATGAAAGAGGGAACAGATCTCATTGTACTTGCAGGATTCCTGAAAATTATTGGTAAGGATCTCATAGAAAATTTTCCGGAAAGGATAGTGAATATACACCCGTCACTTCTGCCTTCCTTTGGAGGAATGGGATATTACGGCATCAGGGTTCACAGAGCAGTCAAAGGATCTGGTGTAAAATACACGGGATTCACAGTTCATTATGTGAATGGCAATGTTGACGGCGGAAAAATAATTTACCAGGACGTTGTTCCGGTTATGGAATCTGACACTCCAGAGGATATTGAGAAGAGGGTCCACGGAAGAGAACTGGAGATGTATCCAAGAATAATAGATGCCATATTAAAGAAAGAATTTTGAGAAATTTCATGACTGAATGAAGTCTGGATCAATTGTCTCCTTTTTTCTGTTCATCAG
This sequence comes from Cuniculiplasma thermophilum, assembly GCF_052315355.1. Lineage (NCBI taxonomy): Archaea > Methanobacteriati > Thermoplasmatota > Thermoplasmata > Thermoplasmatales > Cuniculiplasmataceae > Cuniculiplasma > Cuniculiplasma thermophilum. The sequence goes on along the minus strand of NZ_JBLSDF010000037.1, from coordinate 14,192 downwards.
CAAAATTACGGCAAGTATGATAGTTGCAATTGCACATACAAATATGAGAAGGATCCAGATAATGACCAGTGGTTCACCCGCAGATACAAGATTGGGCAATATCTCGACAGATCCGGCGCCATCAAAGAGGAAGTGTATGGGTATATCCACAAAGGGCCCAAAGAGCATAAATCCCAGTGCAAGACCAACACCAACAATGGCCGCCTGGGGAATCTTTGTTGTTGACCACCCTCCATATTCGTAATGAGCAAATCCGAAGAGGAAGCTTGTTATTATGATAGCACCCCAGTCGTATCTGTCAAGTTTCCTCCCAAATCTTCTCATAAGCCTGCCTGGGAAGAGAAAGACCTCATACCACCTGAAATTCTTTTTCTGCATGTAGTACCGAACGAAGAGATATAATCCAATTGGAATTATACGGAATTCGATCTCCTCAATAAAGGGTGCATATATTAATTCGTAGTAGAGAAGGTTTGGAATCAATTTCTCATCCTGTGTTATGAAACTGGAACTTATGGGTGCACCTATGAGATCCTGTGAAAGTACAAGAATTATGGAAAGAACATAGAGTAAGCTGCCGACACCTGCGATGAAACCTATGGGTGTCTCCAGTGGATTTCTCCTTCTGTCGTTCTTTTCATACAGGAGGTCGTAAGAAAATATGATTACATAGAGAACAAGAAGTACGGCCACACCGATCCAGAATGGCATGGGCAGGGAGAAACCGAATTCCCCATTTGGTGGATAGTAGAAATAATAGAAGGCATTGCTCACAAATACGCTCTTTCCGTTCAGGGTACCTGCAAATAGAGGTCTTGTAAATGAATTGTTGATAAGTGTACCAAGACCTATCACCATCAATAGCATCATGTCTACAAAAAAGATGCTGAAAAGAACATCAGTGATGCCCATCTTTCTCATAATACCTGGGCATGTAAATAATGTTTAAAGTATTTTCACATTTTATTGGAAATTAATGGACATCAATATGTCGTCAACATATCTGTCAAATATAAGAAACTGGTTTTTCCTTACACCCTCCACTTCAAATCCCATTTTCTTATAGAGTGATATTGCGTTTTCATTGCTTGAAAACACTTCCAGATTCAACTTTCTTATATTCTGTTGTTTGCACCATTCTATTCCTTCAGAGATCATTTTCCTTCCTATGCCAATGTGGCGATATCCATTCATAATGGCTATTCCCATGGTAGCCGTGTGCCTGTTTTTTCTGAATATGCCTCTCTGTATAGTCATCATACCAACAATCTCTCCATTGGATTCAGCCACAATATTCAGATCATCCGGATTTTTTATGAGATCCTTCTGCCCCTTTTCCGTATAAAAGTATACATCCCCGACAAGATATATCTTCTCGTCCATTACGCTCTGCATGCATCTTATAATACCAGAGGCATCGGAAGGTTTGGCCAGCCTGATTTCATAATTAATCTCTGCAGAATTCGTTCCCAACACCTACTTTTTTCCGAGGAATGATTTCCTGATCTCAGAATAAAGATCATCGAAGGAATCAAGTATTTCCTTCGCCTCTTCAATTATCTTTTCCTTGTTTTCTATGAATTCCGGTGTTAAGATCGCACCGTCCTTTGATGGTGCGATGATTCCATCCTTCTCAAGTATTCTTAGGGAATACCTTATCTTATGATCCGGAATTCCTGTGGACTGAGAAATTTTAATTATTCCTGCGGGCTGATCATTCATTAAGGCTTCAATTATCTTAATATGCCTTTTTACGGGTTCAAGGGTTTCCTTTAATTCCTTAAAAAGATTACTTTCCTGCGTCAAAATTATCCCATGGGTATATTTAAAGGGTTTATTAAATCTAATTATTATTTCTATATAATAAAATTTTCTTTTTAATAATCAGGTTATTTTAATCATTACACTCCATTTTCATTCCTATTACTCGGTTTGAGTGAGATCATTCTCGGATCAAAGGAATATTCGGAAAACCAGGGCATTTCTCCATTCATAGCTTGAATAGGAAAATAAAAAGAGAAATTGTATCAATTTTACAATGTAATTTCCTTAATTTTACATCATTCATCATAAATGTTTTGGATCAAATACTCACATTGATTTGTTAATTAATCACGATCAGTCCATATTTTTCATTACTGATCTTATCAAGAATTTTTCAGATATCAATTATAATATCAAGGGTATATGATCTTTCCATTCTCAGATACCATGCTATCCCCAATCATCTCTTCTATTATTCGCTCCCTTTCTTTTATATAGGAGTTGAATTTTTCCTTATTTTCTGAAAGTTTCTGGACTCTTAAAGCATTGATTCGAAGATATATTTCCAGTCTCAGCTTGAACGACTCATCTTCAGGAAGGCTTTCAACCTTTACAACTGTCTTTTCCATAGTCATGAATCGGCTCTTACTTTATTAACTATTTTGAAATTTGTTGACAGAAAATATGAAAATAAGAACCCTCAATAATGCTGTAACAGAAATATCAGATGACAGAAGGAAAGGCCTGATTATTGGAAGTGAACCAATACTTGAACAGGCAATGAAGACTATGGCAATAGAACAGCTTCTCAATATATCCCTTCTCCCTAAGATACTGGGAGCTCCAGTAGGTCTGCCTGATATCCACCCGGGATACGGATTCCCAATAGGTTCAGTGGCAGCCTTTGATGGAGATGAGGGCATTGTGATGCCCGGTGGTGTGGGATACGATATAAACTGTGGAGTCTCTCTTCTTTCAACGGGTCTTTCTGAGGGTGCATTCCTTACAAAACGCAGGGAGTTCCTTGAGGAGGTATGGAAGAGAATACCTGTTGGTATGGCACGAAGCAGATTCAAGCCTTCAAGGAATGCTCTGTACGAAATTGTTGAGAGTGGTTTGAAGTGGGCCTATTCAGAGGGTTTTTGTGATGAGCATGATATGAGGGTTACAGAACATTCAGGCACAATGTATGCCGCATCAAGAGAATACATAAGTGAGGCGGCTTTCAATCGCGGGGAAAATTACATAGGTACTCTTGGTTCAGGGAATCATTTCATTGAGATGCAAAAAGTAAACCAGGTGTTTAAGAAGGACATTTCAGATGATTTTCTTGTATTCCAGGGAAATGTGTATATAATGATACACACAGGATCACGGGGACTGGGTCATCAGGTCGCAACTGATTATATGGAATCCGTTGAAGGACAGATGGAAGATAATATGGTGCCTGACAGACAGCTCAAATATGCTCAAATCAAGAGCAGTACAGGTGAAAAATACATATCAGCAATGAACGGTGCTGCAAATTATGCCTTTGTGAACAGGCAGATAATAACCCATAATCTGAGAGAATCCCTGAGGTCAGTATACAAGAAGGAATTTTCAGAAGAGGACTCTTTTCTTGTCTATTCCCTTTCCCACAATATCGCTACCTTTGAAGATGTTTGGGTGGACGGAAGAAGAATAAAGGCTCTGGTACACAGGAAGGGGGCAACATCGGCCTTTGGTCCCTTAAGGGCGCAGGGACATTTTTCCGGTATGGGAAATCCTGTTCTTATTCCGGGAAGTATGGGAACAATGTCCTATGTGATGGTTGGAACCGACGAGAATGAAAGGATTTCACTTTCTTCCATCTGCCACGGGGCGGGAAGAATTATGAGCAGAAAGAAAGCAAGGGAAGACATACTGCCCGATGATGTGAGGAGGAAACTGAATGAAAAAAATATAGAGATCAAATCCGGTTCCGATTATGCCATGAGTGAGGAATCACCTGAAACCTATAAGGATATAGATGAAGTGATTCTTTCCAACGAAATTTCCGGTATAGGAAGGCGTGTTGCTTCACTGGAACCCCTGGGTGTCATAAAGGGTTGATTCTAAACTATCCCTATTTCCATAAAATTATTCAATATTAATGAGGCGCTTTGATCCCATTTTGCAGGTATAGAAAAATAATGGAGTTTGCAAAGATAAGGAGATATTGACCCATACTCACCTCCGCAAATGCCGTCCTCCATGTCCTTGTTTCTTCGGTATTTTATTTCAAAGAAAAAGGAAATTTAGAACAAACCAATAAACTAATTCAATATGGAATCGCCAAATTACATTGTAAAAAAAGCAAAAAAAGTGCTGAGGAAATTGATGCAATCTGTAACGCTCGTAAGATAGGAGTATTATTGCAGTCTCACATAGATACACAATTAAGTGATTTATTTGGGTGTTATGAGTTAGAATGGAAATAATTGTAGCCTTAGTTCAATAGGGAAAGCAATTATTGAAAAGTCGTCAGGAATAGATCATTATCCTATTACTTACAGCACCCTTTGGTGGTGGGTGATGTCTGAATCCTAAAGGCATACAAAAGAACAGTGAATGGGTCATGGAATGAGAAGAGTCCTTTAAGATCTATCTGTTCACTTCATTTACAAATTTTGGATTTAATATGATCCTAGATACCAGGATTATGATGGAAAGATAAATGGTGCTTTTTCCTTGAGTGAATGCGAAATCTTATTCCATATTTTGTTTTGTCGGAAGCACATCCCTTCTTCAGTTTGATGCACACGTGCAGTTTTAAAAGGAATGTTTATAAGTGAGGGTTTATTTAGCGAAAAAGAGGAAGATAACTTTGGACAGTAAAAAGATGTTGTCAGCATTTCTGATAGCAATATTCCTACTTGGAATGGCAAATTTGGCAGCAATATCAAATGCAAGCAGTCCGCAGTCCTCCAATGTGACCATAGGGGTCTTTGTGGAGAATGGTGGAAATCAGGTTGGAGTATCTGCAACTCCGACAGTGTATGTTAATTCGACAAGCGGGTACCAGGTCAGTATGTTCACAATGGATACGAGCAACAACAATATGATAACGCTCCCATACGGAACATACATTTTTACGGCCCTACCTACAAACACGACCCTTGCAGGGAAGGTTTATTTCACGAACAAATCAGTACAGATAGTAGATGTTTCAAAGCCATATGTTAATGTGACCATGAATCAGACATCCGTACTGGCCAAGTATACTCAGGTTAATCTGAGCGGTCTAGATGGTCAAACAGCCACGCTCCTCTTTTCATCAATGAATGGAAACGTGTTTAACAAGGTTACCACATCAGCCTCAACATTCAGCACTTACTTACCCTCAGCAGGAACATTTAACGTAGTTGTTTACTTTAATGGAAATCCGGATGATGGTCAGGAATTCTTTAACGTTCTGCCATCAACAAGTGGATTGAGCCTTAATCTGTCCACATCAACAAACTACTTTGGAACTGTATACCTTCCAAATGGAAATACACCTTCAGCTGTCAAAGCTGTTGTTTATAATGAAAAATCCAATTCATACAGTATAATGAGATTTTCAAGTGCTTCATTCTACGTGAGCACTGCCAGCGATAACTGGGTAATACTGGAATGCTCAGGATGCAACCCCATAAATATCACTGGCCAGACTGGAGTCCACTCATTCCATTTCACGAACTCCATATCAAACGTTACTACCACATACCACTTTGGTAAGAATCTGAGAAACGTTACCATGAATGAGACCATAGGAATATCTGGAAACACTGAATTCCCTGGAGTTCCAGGAGCATCCTCTGGATATTTAGCAATACAGGAGATGAATGCAAATTTCCAGAATCAAGTAAAATCCCTTCTTTCCAGCGTGAGTCAGAATTCATATTATCTCTTTACTGCAAATAACACTTATTATAACCTAACAGGGAAGGTAAGTTATTCACTCATCACCACGGCAAATGGAGAACTTATGGCTTCAGTTGAAGCAAATTTCCAGAATATGAATATGAACAGATCAGACTATAAAAATCTCGTCCTAAATGTTTTCCAGAACAACCAGTACAATCTGAAATACACAACAATGATATATTATGATAATACATCATATTCAGTTAAATCTGCAACGTCAGCAGTTTCATATTCTAACCCATTTGAGATATACCCGGTTTCCTCACCACAGTGGGTTACTGTGAACTTTGGAAAATCACAGAAACCAGTATTCATGAATGGAAACATAATGGTCTATTACTCAGGAATTAAAACAACAGATTCAGTTTTGAATTCAAGTTCATCAAATGGAATAATAGTTGTGCCCATTGATAAAAACGTGAGCATAAACATTTCAAATACCCTGTACAATCCGATCAACGGTCAGTATCAGTATCTTTCCCCAGTCAGTTTCTCATGGAACGTTAGCGGAAAAATGCTTACAAATGTGGCAAAGCCTTACAATTTAACATACAATTTCACCAGTACCATAACCAACATAATGATTTCAGGTACTGACTCATCCAACTTTACCAACACTACAAACCTGACTGTCATTGCCCTGCCCTCAAGCTACATGCCCTATGTTAATTTGTCTTACACTGTTAACGGAAAGAATCATACATTGAAATATACACCAATGTCAGGAATGATAATGGCCCATATTCACGTTAATCAGAATCAGGTTGTGAAGTTCAATGCGCAGGCAAGCAGCCTTAACTACACATACATGGGAAAGAAGTATTCACTTCAACTGGTGGATAACTGGGCATTCCCCAATTACACAACTTCAGGTGCTGTTGTCAGTTACAAATATACCGTACCAAGCGTAAAGGCGGGAATTGAGAATTCCTATCTGAATATCACATCATCTGCAAACACAACAACATCTGTAATGATAATGGCATATGTCAACGACACAACACCACCAGATGCGGTTGTTACATTGCAGAATGGAACTCATGGAAATATATCCTCAGTACTTGCAGGTACACCAATGATCATAACTGCAAACTACTCAAGCGACCAGTACTATAAATTCAGTGACCTGAAATTTAACTGGACATTAAGGTATGCAAACGGAACCATAATGAATCTGAGCAGCAAGAACTTCACCGTAATAGCATACAACACATCTGCCACATCCTGGAATGCATCCAACTGGGTTATGGTTGAGTTTGATATGCTCAGTGATGTTCATATCGATCTTCAGGTCTCAAATCCAAATGTTACAGCATACAGCAACAATTCCTATGCACCTGCATATTCCGGACCTCAGCTTGTTGTGTCTTCATTCTACTTCACAGGATCATTCACTCAGGGAACAACAAAGACGGTCAATGTGAATGTGACAAATAAGGGTACGGGAACTGCAACATCCCTCACAATAATTGTAAAGGTAGGGTCATCAGTTGTAGGTTCACAGACATATTCAAACATCAGTCTCACCACCAATCAGACAAAGACATTCACAGTTAATGTGAGTTTCCCCAATGCAGGTTCAAATAATGTGGTGGTGCTTGCAAACACAACTCTACAGCCATCATTCATTGAAAAGAACGGTGAATATTCAACAACAATAAGCGTTGGTGCATCCCCGTACAAGATACCCCTTGTTATTGCAGCCATCGTTGTGATAATAGTGATCATTGGTCTCCTTTACTACAGAGTTACACAGGGTACGTTCCCATGGATGAAGAAGAGAAACCAGCAGACATCAATGCCCGCAAAGCCTAAGACAACTGATCAGAAGCCCGCCGATAACAAAAACAACAAAAAGCAGTAATTTTTTTTAACACATCCGGAAACGGATTAAAAAAATATTTTTTGAATTTTTAAAAAATAAAATATTTGGATAATCCTAAGTTTGTTTGTATCTACATTTTCCTTACATTTTGGATACCAAGAATGTTTGAGCAATCTTCCACGATGTTCATATATGATCCTATAATGTTTAACCTCCTGTTTTTAACAGATTCTTCTTCGTCCAGAACCCTGCAGTTTTCATAGAATCTGGTGAATTTCTTTGAAAGAACAAGAAGATAGTTAGCCAGTATTTCAGGCTTCAGAGAATTATAGGCTTCCTTCATCTTATAGGGATACTGATAGAGGTAAACTATAAGATCAGTCTCGGAATCATGCATCTGTTCATCAGAATATTTTCCCTTTTCGTTATTTGCCTTGTCCATTATACTTGCTGCCCTTGTATAGGAATACATTATGAAAGGGGCTGTTTCACCGTTGAAATCCAGAGCATCCTCCCATCTGAATGTAATGGGTTTTGAAGGATTTATCTTAACAAGATAGAATCTGAGGGATGATGAGGCAATCTTATTAGCAGTATCCTCATTCGCACTTCCGTATCTTGAAACCATCTCTGCCTTTGCCTTCTCCACAAGTTTTTCGTACACATCCCGCACAGGTATACTTGTCCCCTTTCTTGTGGACATCTTTCCGCTTTCAAGATTCACATATCCGTAGAAGAGGAAATCCAGCTGATTTTTGTATTCAAGCAGGTTGTGCATTATGTAGTCCATTATTTTACCGTGCTCCCTGTGGTCTTCCCCCAGTATTACTATACATCGATCATACTGGGAGAATTTATACATATGATAGGCAATATCCCTTGTTACATATAAACTGGTCCCGTTCTTTCTCTCAAGATATATCTTTCTAAGGTCAGGAATGTCTATGTATTTTGCCCCATCCTTTGGATCAGTTTCAATACTCGAAGAGAGCCTTTTCATAACTTCCTTTGTTTCTCCTGTGGTTATGAATTCAGATTCCCATGTGAATTCGTCAAATTTTATTTGGAGCTTTGCAAGGTCTTCTACAATGGAGTTGAGCACAACTGTTGCTATTTCCCTGACATTTTTGATTATCTCTTCGTCGCCCTTTTCGTACCTTTCCATGAGATCCTCGACTTCTTTCTCGCTTCCTTCCTTTTCAAAGTAATTGTAGACCTTAATATAGCCATCCAGTAATATATCCACTGTGGGTTTCTCTCCATCGTGAAATTTCCTGTATCCAAGATAGAGGGAAAGCATCTGTTTCCCAGAGTCGTTAACGTAATACTGTGTTGTTACTCTGTATCCATACCTTGCAATTAGTCTTGCAACAGAATCTCCGATTATGGAGTTCCTGACCCTTCCCATGTGAATGGGTCCTGTTGGGTTTGTGCTCGTATGCTCCACTGATATTCTCTCAGGATCCTGGAATGAATCCGGAAATATTCCCGCTGTTTCAATGGATTCTGCAATCGTGTTTAAAACGGTCAGTGGATCAAGATTGACATTAATATATGCACCCTCTCTCTTCACAGATTTCACAAATTTCATACCTTCAATCTCATGGCATATGCTGTCAACTTTGGAATCAAAGTTATCAACGCTTCTGCTATACTTGATGAGTCTGAGGGTTATATGGGCGTGTTCAGTGGGATCAAATATTACCTCCTTTTCCTCTATGGAATCTATGTATTTTCTAGCCCCGGATCTTATCAGTTCAAGCATGTCCTGAAATAAAAGCATGGTGTGTTATCAGTGCAACATTTATAATTGTTTATTTAAAATCTATTTTGAATCCTAACCTTTCACAGTATTTCCAGAATTCAGGAAAGCTCTTATTCACACTTCTGTGAAAATTGATCTGAAATCTATCATCAATCATGGATGAGGCAATGAATTTGGCCATAACAATCCTGTGGTCCTTTCTCTCCGGAAGATCTCCTATAACTTTACTATTCCCCCTTCTTATTATAATTGCATCCTCCTCACTTTCAATCACAGCTCCTGTTGCCTTTGCAAGATCAATTATTGCTTCAAGTCTATCGCTCTCCTTTGTTCTGAGTCTTTCAGGATTTTTTATTTCCACACCCTCCTTTGAAAACATACCAAGAACAGAGAGTGGAGGGGCAAGATCGGGTATTCTCTTCACATCAACACTTATTCTTCCAACATCCCGTTTTGAAGCTGTAACATCTAATGTATTCTCATGTCTTCTTATGGTGAGATACTTCTCCAGAATTTTCAGTATTTCCATATCGGGCTGCATGGATTTTGCAGGAAGATTTTTTACAGTTATTCCCTCATCGGACAGTAGAAGTCCAATCACAATTAGGAATGCGGATGAGGAATAATCACCTTCAATGTGCACAATTTTTGGCATTCTCAGATCCTTTGAGTTAACCAGGATCTCATTGCCTAGATTTACGTGGCATCCAAAGTCTTCAAGAATCTGTCCGGTAATACTGATATATCCTTCGCTGGATATTCCATTTCTCACATTTACTGTTCCGTTTTCCTTTCTGCTCAAGGCAAGGCAGAACATTAGTGAACTGATGAACTGTGAGCTTACGGTTCCATCAATTGTGAATGATTCGGGGCATTTGAAATGGAAAGCATCAATGGTTACAGAATTTGATCCCTTTGAATAGATATATCCATGGGAGGAAAGAGCGGAGATGAGTGGGTCCATTGGTCTTCCAATAAGGCTTTTCTTCAATAATATCTCTGTTCTGGAATGTGTTGATGCCAGAAGACCCTGCACAAGTCTGAATGATGTCCCTGATTCTCCCACATCTATGATATGGGGATTTTTAAATTTTCCAGATATGGATATTTCGTCCTCATTTTGTGTTATGATCTTTCCGCAGTTTTTTCCTATGGACAGTGATACAAGATCATCATCTGAATATCCAGGATTATGAATTATCATGGTTCCGTCGATGAATGAGGAAAGCAGAACATATCGCTGCATGAAACTCTTTGATGGTGGTGCCACAACTTCACCACCTATTTTGGAAAATGTAACATGGATCATTTTCTTACCCATTCCAGGTATGCACCCCTGTTTGTCAGGCGACTGCTGACAAATTTGATACCTCTTCCCTTGAGTACCGCCACATCCTTCATTCTATCGTTCCCATTTCTGTAAATGAGAAAAACCGATGGGCCTTTTCCATTTACTCCGGCATGGGAGAAGTTAAGATACTGGAGTTTCTCATAGTCCAGCGAGGATCCTGATAGGTTACCCATATAATTTCCGTTTATTATGGCCGTATATTCATAATTGAATCTGTTGACTCTCTCCCACATATCCTCGTAGGCCTTTCTCAGAAAGGAAAAGTCGTTATTTCCGAATCTGAAGCTTTCCCTCTTCCTGTTTGTTGTCAGTATTATGACCGGTTTTTCCTCAACATTCTGTCTTTTGATCAATTTTCCATTATAATTGTCTGTTATGCACAAACCTCCCAACAGGGATGAGGCAAGATCATCGGTGGCACCTGTCGCGGACATCTTAAGTTCCCTGGACAGTTCGCTTCCATCCTTGAGCAGCTTTTCATTTGTAATATCTATGTTATTCAAAGCCATATATCCAAGCATTATTCCTCCCACAATGGCACTGCTGCTTTTCAGTCCCTGGGATGATGGCAGTCTTTTCAGAACACGTACAGATAGTTTTGCAGTTCCACCGTACCTTTCCTTCAGGTTATCAAGTATCATGTTGATATTTTTATCATTGCCAGTATTTTCCGATTCCCGCAGGGATATGACCATTGCAAGTTCCAGGGATACGGCTGCCCCCTTTCCGTTGACAAATCCACTTACAACGGAAATACCTGAATTGGTAGTTACCCTGATTTCTCTCCCAGCCATTTGAGAACATCCTCCCTTGCATTGTTGAATATACTATCCTCCGGATATTCATCAAAGAATATCCTGTAGGTTTCCCTTGCCTGCTCAAAAAACATAATCATTCCGTTGTAAGTTTTTACACCATTTCCCTGGAAATGTTTCATCAATTCTGTCTCAGCCTGCTGGTATGTAAGATCCAGGACAATTCCATTTTTCGAAATTTTTCCCTTTGGAAGTGGATTCTTATCGTCTTTTTTCATTCCGAGAGGTGTGCAGTTGATTATTACATCAAACTCCATATCAGAATTGATATCAATAATGGCCATGTTGGAATACTGCCATGTTCCCTTAATCTTCTTCTCTGCCCTGAACTTATCCCTTGTCAATATGGCCACATATTCCGGGGATGACTGTGTAAGTATGTAATACAGTACAGTCCTGGAGACTCCTCCTGAACCGATGATGGCGATCCGTTTTCTATCCAGAACAGTTTTTGTATTTTTTATCATTCTCTCAAAGCCAAGGTAGTCCACATTGAAAGCAGAATATCCACCACCATATCTCCTGATCACGTTTGCAGATCCTGTCTTCCATACCAGAGGCTCCCTGTCTTCAGCATAGTTAAGTATGTACTCCTTGTATGGGGCAGTTATGTTGAATCCTTCGTAGGGTGATATTTCCCTGTCTATGATCCTGTTGATGGTAAAGGGTGAGGCATTTATGGCATAGTATACGTTTCTGTTGCCTTCCATTTCGAATATCCTGTTGAACAACATCTCACTCCATGAGACACTTATGGGATTTCCTATGAGACCTATGAGCATAATTTTTCACCTGCCTTTTTCATCTCTCTTATGAATTCATCTGCCTTTATGTCTATAATTCTGTGCTTTCCCGGTTCGACGGGTACGGGAATACGCAGTATCCCACTGGAAATCTTTTTGTCATTCATTATGTATTTTTCACTTTCTTCTAACATTTTTGAGTCTATTTTGGGCATATTGATCTCATATTTACCAGTGATGTTATCTATTATCTCCAGTGGATTGTATTCTGTATAACCGAGGTTGCGTGCAATTTCCGATTCAATCCTCATGCCAAGCATAACTGCATATCCATGGGATATTCTGTTTAAGGAGACAGCTTCAATGGCATGGCCGACAGTGTGACCGAAATTGAGCACATTTCTTATACCCAGTGTTTCAAAGGGGTCCTTCTCACACACAGACATCTTTGCATCAACATTTAGCATTATCAGTTTCTCTATCTGGTTATCATTCCATATTGAAGTGGCATCATTTGAAAGTAGGAGTTCATTAATGGAATTATCTAACATCAGACCATGCTTCACTATTTCACCTAGAGCTTCCCGAAGCATCTTTTTATTTCCAGAGATGAAAGATGTATCTATGATTACCTCAGAAGGATTCTTGAATGTGCCAAGGAGGTTCTTGATGCCATTGAAATTCAAGCCATTCTTTCCTCCTAGTGATGAATCAACCATGGATAGTATGGTAGTTGGTACAGCAATAAGATTCACCCCACGCTTGTAAGTGGAAGAAACGAACCCTGCGAGATCCCCTATTGTTCCACCTCCAACATATGCGATTGTGTTGTTCCTCTCAAAATTTTTTGAGGCTAGCTGGCCAATCAACTTTTCATAGAAGTGAAGTGACTTTGAAGCTTCTCCATCCTCAACTGCGAATATGTTTGAGGGGTCAATATTTTTGAATTTCTCTGAATATAAGTTCATCACGTTTCCGCTCACAATAAAAAAAATCTCAGGATCTTTATGGCTTAATTCAGAAAAAATTCCATCTTCTGTTACAACTTTCACTGAATCCTTAGCAATTTTGTATTCTGAAATCATTTATTCCCCTGTATCTATTCTTTCTCATGATTAATAGTTTTGTTGAGTACACTTAATAAAAAGACATATCAAACCCTTGTTTGTGGAATTCTGGAAATGACAAACCGTATAATACTATTGGATGAGTCTACAATGAAAGTAAATGTTGTTTGTTTAGTGTTTTCAAGCTTCCCATTGGAAATTCATTATTGTAAGATGTAATTCCATCTTATATCTCTGTTATCCCACATTGAGGAAGGTGGACAAAAATAATTTAAAGTAAGGAAGAAAGCCACGAAATTATATGTAAATTAAAAAGGATGTTTTTCCATCGTTACTTGACGACCTTTCCGGGATATGAATCATTGAAAGGGCATGTGAACGAATTATGTGGAACGAATGGGATCATATAGATTCTTGATTAAAAGGAACCAAACCGATAGTATCCCGAATTTTATGTAAGAACAAATGAAATAACTCCATCAACAATGAATAAATTTCATGAAACATAAAAGGATGACTCCTAAGAACAACCCAAGGAGGCAATGAATAATGGAAGAGTTTGATAAAAAGATATGAGAAATTGTAAGGAAGACAGTGAAGGAGTTCATGGAATCTCTCATGAATGGAGAGATACAGGCATACCTTGAAGAGAATAACGGATCGAGGAATGGATATTGTGAGAGAGACCTAGGAACAAGATACGGAAAGATAAATGATCTGAAGATTCCAAGGGATCGGGATAATGAATTCCAGACAGCTCTATTTGAGAAATACCAGAGGAATGTTGGTATTGATGATCCTGTTGTATCCATGTATTCAAAGGGAATATCAACAAGGAAGATGGCTGAAATACTCGAAGAACTGTTTCATAACAAATACAGCAAATCCACAATATCAAGAATAACAGACATAACAGTTACAGAAATCAACAC